>JBNLDA010000012.1:0-21608 GCA_050304095.1 Arcobacteraceae bacterium
TCCATAGTAATTGATGGACTCATTGTTAAACTAATTGCTGCATTAGTAATATATCTACCTTTTGCAGAAGCTGGTTTTTGTTTGTTAACTGCTCTTACTAAAGCTTTTAAGTTTTCTTCAATTGCTTCACTTGAGAAAGATGCTTTCCCGATTCCTGCATGAATATTACCTTTTTTGTCAACTCTATATGCTACTTGACCACCTTTAGCATCATTAACTGCTTTAGTAACGTCCATAGTAACTGTTCCAACTTTTGGATTAGGCATTAAACCTTTTGGCCCAAGAATTCTACCTAATTTACCAACTAATCCCATTGTATCTGGAGTAGCAATTAAAACATCAAAGTTGATCTCTCCACCTTGAACTGCTTCAACTAAATCATCATTTCCAACAATATCTGCACCAGCAGCTTTTGCTTCATCCATTTTAACACCTTTAGCAAATACTGCAACTCTTACAGTTTTACCAGTCCCGTTAGGAAGTACAACAGCACCTCTGATCATTTGATCAGCATGTCTTGGATCTACATTTAAGTTAAGTGCTACATCAACAGTTTCGTCGAATTTAGCTGATTTTAATTCACCAACTAATACACATGCTTCATTTACAGAATATTGTTTTTCTGCATCTACTTTTTCTAATAACGCTTTAAATCTTTTTGATACTTTTTTTGCCATAAATTTTTTCTCCGCAATTTTTTTGCTTCCGCTGAAACCCAGCGGTTAGGTTTTAAAGGCTTACGCCTCTACAGTGATTCCCATACTTCTACAAGAACCTTCAACAATTTTCGCTGCTTGCTCTGGATCATTAGTATTTAAATCTTTGATTTTCATCTCAACAATTTCCATAACTTGAGCTTTTGTCAAGTTTCCAATTTTGTTTTTCAATGGATTGTCACTACCTTTTTTAACACCAGAAACTTTTTTAATTAAATCAGTCATTGGTGGTTGTTTAGTAACAAATGTAAAACTTTTATCTGTATAAACAGTGATCTCAACTGGGATATTGAATCCAGCTTTATCTTTTGTTTTTTCATTGAACGCTTTACAGAATTCCATGATGTTGATCCCTCTTTGACCTAATGCAGGTCCAACAGGTGGTGATGGGTTAGCAGCACCAGCAGGGATTTGTAATTTTAAATAACCTTGTACTTTCTTTGCCATTTTACTTCCTTTTAATTTATCTATATTAAATAGATATTAGGCAAAAGTACTAAGAGTGAAGCTAGTGACTCTTGCCTTATATCTATTTCAATGATCATTGTTCAAACTACAATGATCAAAAAGTTATACTACTCTTTCAACTTGCGTATAAGAGATTTCAACTGGTGTATTTCTTCCAAAAATTAATACGTTTAGTTTTAACATACCTGAAGCCATGTCAAAATCTTCAACCATACCGTTGAAGTTTGCAAATGGACCTTCTTTGATTCTTAACATTTCACCTTCATCAAATGAGATTTTTGGTTTCGCTGCTGCTCTATTGTGAACTTTTTCTAAAATTTTCTCAATATCTTTTTTTGGTACTGGTGTAGGTCTTTTTGACTCACCAATAAATCTTCCGACTTTTGGCATTGATTGAATTCTGTGCCAAAGTGCAGTATCTAAATCAATTTTAGCAAAGCAGTATGCAGGATATAACGGTTTTTCAATGATCGTTTTTTTTCCTTTTTTTACTTCAATTAAATCTTCAGTAGGAACTAACACATCTTCAATTAGATCAGATTCCATCTCATCTTTCAATCTTTCAAGTGCTCTTTTTACAGATAATTCACTTCCTGAGTGTGTTTGAATTGCATACCATTCGTGTGCCATAAATATCCTTAACTCATTACTGACGATAAACTTACTGACATGATTGCATCAATAAGTGCTAAAAACAGTGAAATTACTGTTACAACTATAAATACTGAAAAAAATGCACTTCTAATTTGTTCTTTAATTGGAAAGATCACTTTATGAAGTTCATCTTTTGACTGCTTGTAATAACTCATTAGTTTGCTCATATATAACCCTATAAATAAAAAAAGAGTTTTAAGTTTTAAAGATACATACTTGATATCTTTAAAACTTAAAACTTCTAATAAACTCTGCCAACATAATGGCAGGCCAGGAGGGACTCGAACCCCCAACCATCGGATTTGGAATCCGGCGCTCTACCATTGGAGCTACTGATCTATGTAATAAAAAGCCGTAAGTTGGGACTTACGACTTTTAAGGGAAGCAAAGGCCTACGACTTAAGCTTCACTTCTTTATGAATTGTGTGTTTTTTTAATCTTGGACAATATTTATTAACCTCAAATTTCTCAGTATGAGTTTTTGGGTTTTTCATAGTAGTGTAGTTAATATCACCACACTCACTACATTTTAGTCCAATTTTAATTCTGATTCCGTTTGCCATAATAGACTACTTCAATTATGCAATGATCTCAGAAACAACACCAGCACCAACAGTTCTACCACCTTCTCTGATCGCAAACTTAGTACCTTTTTCCATTGCAATTGGGTTAACCAATTCAACAGTCATTTCAACGTTATCACCAGGCATAACCATTTCAGTTCCCTCTGGTAAACTTACAGATCCAGTTACGTCAGTTGTTCTAACGTAGAATTGTGGTCTGTATCCTGAGAAGAATGGAGTATGTCTACCACCTTCCTCTTTAGAAAGAATATATGTTTCACATTTGAATTTTGTATGTGGAGTAATTGATCCTGGCTTAACAAGAACTTGTCCTCTTTCTACATCTTCTTTTTTGATACCTCTTAATAGAATACCAGCGTTATCACCTGCAACACCCTCATCCATCTCTTTTCTAAACATCTCAATACCTGTTACAGTAGTTGTTTGAGTGTCTTTGATACCAACGATTTCGATAGTTTCACCTAATTTAACAGTTCCTCTTTCGATTCTTCCTGTTACAACAGTTCCTCTACCAGCAATTGAGAATACATCTTCTACAGGCATTAAGAATGCTTGTTGATCATCTCTTTCTGGAGTTGGGATATAAGCATCTACTTCATCCATAAGTTTATAGATTTTTTCAGCCCACTCACCAGCAGCTCCAGCTTTAGCTTCTTCTAATGCTTGGAATGCAGAACCTGCAACGATTGGAGTGTCATCACCTGGGAAATCATACTCAGAAAGTAATTCTCTAACTTCCATTTCAACTAATTCTAACATCTCTTCTTTATCTTCATCATCAAGTTGATCTTCTTTATTTAAGAATACAACGATGTATGGTACACCAACTTGTCTTGAAAGTAGAATGTGCTCTCTAGTTTGAGCCATTGGACCATCAGTAGCAGCAATAACTAAGATTGCTCCATCCATTTGTGCAGCACCAGTAATCATGTTTTTAACATAATCGGCGTGACCTGGACAGTCTACGTGTGCGTAGTGTCTAGTTTCTGTTTCATACTCAACGTGAGAAGTAGCAATTGTAATACCTCTTTCTCTTTCTTCTGGAGCGTTATCGATTTGATCGTAATCCATAGTCGCTTGTCCGTTTTTAAGACCTAAGCACATTGTGATTGCAGCTGTTAATGTAGTTTTCCCGTGGTCAACGTGACCAATAGTACCAATATTTACGTGCGGTTTGCTTCTGTCAAATTTTTCTTTTGCCATGTGTTTCCTTTTTTAATTTCATAAAAACTTTCGTTTTCACGGGTTATGTGAACAAAAGTCACTATTTATGTGAGTTTTACTCACACAACATCATAAAGTTTTTTACCTCAAATGAGATAAACAAAATCTAACTGTTTAGACTTTATTTAGCTCACTGGAGCCTACGATAAGACTTGAACTTACGACCTCTTCCTTACCAAGGAAGTGCTCTACCCCTGAGCTACGTAGGCATTTTACAAGTCCATTAGTTAGCCACTAATTTTTTTGAACAAATAGTTTATCTAAAAATTGATTACAAGAAGATTACATATAAAAACTATGTAAAGAGTTATAAGTTTTCGTTTATAACTCAGCTCCCAGTATATCAATAATAAATGGAGCGGGAGACGAGACTCGAACTCGCGACAATCTGCTTGGAAGGCAGAGGCTCTAGCCAACTGAGCTACTCCCGCAATCATTTGCGTGGTGGTGAGAGAAGGATTTGAACCTTCGAAGCCATAGGCGGGAGATTTACAGTCTCCTGGATTTGACCACTCTCCAACCTCACCGTTGAAAATTATTAATTTAAATCTGGTCTAGCGCTGGTCTTTTACGACGTCGCATAAACATAACTCATATAAATATAAGTATAAAATGGAGCTGGTGAGAAGACTTGAACCCCCGACCGCCTCATTACAAGTGAGGTGCTCTACCAACTGAGCTACACCAGCCTACAAAAGTGGTGGCGCGGGGCAGAATCGAACTGCCGACACAAGGATTTTCAGTCCTTTGCTCTACCGACTGAGCTACCGAGCCATCAAATTTGGAGTGAAAGTATACTGTCAAGTATATTAAATATAGCTTAATTTAGTACTAATGTTTTAAATTCTTTTCCACGCTCTTTATATGAACTATATTGATCAAGTGAAGCAGCAGCTGGTGAAAGTATTACAACTGCCTTTTTATCGAGAGTTTGTTTCTCTTGTTTTAAGTTAATAATCACATCTTTTAAATATAAAAAATTTTCACAATCTATATCAAATTGCTTTGATAATTGTTCAATTCTATCATGATTTGATCCAATTGTATATATTTTTAGATCATATTTCTTCAATTCTTCAAACAACGGGATCAAATCTGCACCTTTATCATCGCCACCCAAGATCAAAGAGATTTTTTTATCTTGATACCCTTTCAATGCCCATATAGTTGCATCCACATTTGTTGCTTTTGAATCATTCACCCAAAGATTGCCAATATTATCAGTAAACTCTTCAACTTTATGTTCATCTACTTGAAATTCATTTATTTTATCTACACTCATAGTATTTAAGATCATTTTTTCACAAAATAAAGCCAAAAGTGCATCTAATAAGAAAGGATCTTTAAACTTTATCTTACTTGTATCTATTTCTAATATTTTAGCTAAGTCTTGTGAATCTTCATAAATAAATAATTTTGCTTTTGTTTTAATATCTTTATAGATTTTGGGGATTATAGCAATATCTTTTTCACTCATCATACCTAAAGGCTTGAGTTTAGATACTTCATACTCTTTAAATGTTCCATGCCAAGAAACATGATCATCAGAAATTGGTAAGAGTACATAAATATTTGGCTTCGCTTGATTTGTGTAATGTAATGTAAATGAAGAAGTTTCTAATACCCAATAGGAAGCTTTCGTATTGAGATCACTAATGGGTACTCCAATATTTCCTCCACACTGTGATCCAGCCTCTTCCAAAAGAGCTTGAATCATTTGAGTTGTAGTTGTTTTTCCATTTGTTCCGCTAATCCATACGCTGTATGGCATAGTATCTGCAAAAACATCATAATCACTGCATATATTCTTACTTTTCATTACTAAGTTATTATGTGGTGGAATACCTGGACTTACAACTGTTATATCTTCACTATTTGAGTCAAATTGTTCAATATCATTATCATCATACATCACTGCATCTGGAAATCTATTATGCAACGCTTGGGCAGTTATACCTTTACCGAGTATTCTCATATAACTTCTTTCTATCTAATTTTAAGACTTAACAATGCTACAAGATTGGCCATAAATGAAATAATCCAAAATCTCACAATGATCTTGTTCTCTTTCCAGCCTTTTTCTTCGAAATGATGATGGATTGGCGCCATTAAAAAGATTCTTTTTTGACGAAGTTTATAACTACCTACTTGCAAGATTACAGAGACTGTTTCAATCACAAAGATAAACCCTACTACCAAGAGTAAAATCTCACTTTTGCCTACAATTGCTAGATAAGCCATAAATGCTCCAACTGGTAACGAACCACTATCACCCATAAAAACTTCTGCTGGATGCGCGTTATACCAAAGAAAGCCAATCATTGCCCCAATCATTGATGCACCAATAATTGCTAACTCTCCAACCTCTTTGATATTTGGCAAAAGTAAATAACCGCTAAAGATTGCATGACCAATAACATATACAATAATAGATAAAGTTGAAAATGCCATAAGCGAAGGAACTGTAGCTAAACCATCAAGACCATCAGTTAAGTTTACTGCATTAGTTGTTGCTACCATAACAATCACCCAAAAAATCACAGCAAAAATTCCCATATCAAATAGTGCATATTTATAAAATGGCGTATATAATGTCGTTGGATGCTGTGCGTAAAATAAAACGCCACATACTATAAGGCCCGCTAAAAATTGTAATATAAGCTTCATTTTTGGAGTTAATCCAGCTGAGTTTTGCTTTGAAATGATCTTTGAGAGATCATCTTTTATTCCAATGGCTGCAAAGAGTGCAATAGTTACTATTCCGCCAACAACATACACATTATTCAATTTTGCAGTTAACACAGTTGCCACAAGCGCAGAAAATATAAATACCAATCCACCCATAGTAGGAGTGCCTACTTTTTCTTGATGAGAATCTGGGGCATACTCATAAATTGGTTGTTGGGCTTTTTTACTTCGTGCCCATTTGATAAATTTTGGCATAAGCCAAACACTCAACGCAAATCCTAAAATAAAAGCAATACCAGCACGAACAGAAATATATTGAAAGATGTTGATATCCAAATGACGATAAAACCAATAAAACAAAGTTAAACCTCTTTTTTGATATAATAATAAGTTAAATCATGTATTATACGCAAATATAGATTTAAAAGGGTTAAATTGAACACAAATAAAACACTATTAATCATTACTGATGGTATTGGTTACAATGAATCATGTAACTTCAATGCTTTTTGTAATGCACAAAAACCTACTTATGATTATTTATTTAAAAATGTTCCAAACAGTTTGATTCACACATATGGAGAATATGTAGGACTTCCTGATGGTCAAATGGGAAATTCAGAAGTGGGACATATGACAATTGGAAGTGGAAGAATTTTATACCAAGATCTAGTAAAGATCAATATTGCTATTAAAAATGATACATTGAAAGAAAATCAATTATTACAAACTACATTGAATGATTCTAAAGCAGTTCATTTAATAGGATTAGTAAGTGATGGTGGAGTCCACTCACATATTGATCACATCATGGCTATGGCAAAACTTGCTTCAAGTAAGGGAAAGAAAACGTATATTCATATTATCACTGATGGGAGAGATGTAGCTCCAGATTGTGCAAAACAATATGTACAACAACTGCTTGATATTTGTAATGATCACATTAGTATTGCAACCATTAGCGGTAGATACTATGCAATGGATAGAGATAATAACTGGGATAGAATTCTTCAGGCATATAGTGCCATTGATGAAGCAGAAAACAAAACAAATGATAATGTATTAACTTATATTGACCATTCATATAATGAAAAGATTTATGATGAATTTATCATTCCAGCTTCATTTGGGCATTATGAGGGAATTAAACAAGGTGATGGGATCATCTTTTGTAACTTTAGAAGTGATAGAATGAGAGAACTTTCATTTGCTTTTGGAAGTAAAGAATTTAATGAATTTGAAAGAACTTTTAAAAACCCTGTAATCGCTACAATGACAGAATACAATAAAAACTTCCCATTACCAGTACTATTTCCAAAAGAAAATCCAAAAAATACCTTGGCTGAAGTGATTTCAAATGCTGGACTCAATCAATTTCACACAGCCGAAACAGAAAAATATGCTCATGTAACATTTTTCTTTAATGGTGGAGTGGAAGAACCAATGGAAAATGAAACACGAGTGTTGATCCCTTCACCAAAAGTAGCCACCTACGATATGCAACCACAAATGAGTGCCCCTGAAGTAGGAGAGGCTGTTCGAAAAGCAATGAGTAAACAATATGACTTTATCGTTGTAAACTTTGCCAATGGAGACATGGTAGGACATACTGGAGTCTATGATGCTGGAGTTAAAGCTGTAGAAGCTGTAGATAAAGAATTAGGCCTCATCATTGAAAAAGCCAAAGAGAGAGGATATAATCTAATTCTTACAAGCGATCATGGAAATTGTGAGATGATGAGAGATGAAAATGGAAATACATTAACAAACCATACAGTTGGTGATGTATTTTGTTTTGTAATGGCTGAAGGTGTAACGCAAGTAAAAACTGGAGGGCTTAATAATATAGCTCCAACAGTTTTGAAATTGATGAACTTAGAAATACCAGAAGAGATGGATGAACCTTTAGTTTAATAAGGGCAACTTTTAAATATATGAGCTATTTTTCAATTAAAACACTTCAAATTCAACATCAGGAAAAACAATTAGTCAATATTGAATTTGACGTAAATAGTTCAACTGCACTTATTGGACAAAGTGGAAGTGGCAAATCATTGACCTTAAAATCAATACTACAACTGCTTCCATCAAATCTACAATCAAAATTTGAATATGAATCTGACTTTGAATTAAATTATGAAAATATTGGCTTTGTCCCACAAAACCCATTTACCTCTTTATCTCCTTTAACAAAAATAGGAAAACAATTTTTTTGTGATAAACCAACCAAAATAAAAATGTTGCAATTTGTTGGTCTAGAAGAATGGGTATTAAATAGATTTAGTAGTGAACTTAGTGGTGGTCAACTTCAAAGAGTAGTCATAGCCATTGCACTAAGCAATAACCCAAAGATTCTTTTACTAGATGAACCAACAACAGCACTTGATACAAAAAGTAAAACTATCATATTAGAATTATTAAAAACAATTCAACAGGAATTAAATCTTTTGATTCTTTATGTCACACACGATTTAGAATCAGTCAATGAACTTTGTGAAGATATCATTATTATTAAAGATGGTGTAATCGTTGAACAAGGTAAAACAAAACAAACCATAAATAATCCACAACATCAATATACGCAACAACTATTAGATGCTAGTTTTAACAATAAGGAATTTAGGAAATAAAATGAAATATATATTTAGTTTTTTTATCATCATTACAATAGCTATTGGAGTATGGTTAATGGAATTATACTCTCAAATTAGATTTGATATTGATTCAATTGTAAACTATAATCCAAAACAAACAACGCAACTTTATGATAGAAATGGTGATCTAGTAGCCAATATCTTTGATGACACCCATAGACTTTATGTTCCTTATGATGAAATTCCTTCACGTGTTATAGAAGCTTTAGTAGCTATAGAAGACACTCAATTCTTTGAACATGGCGGAGTTAATGGTGATGCAATTGGTCGAGCGATTATAAAAGATATTAAAGCTGGAGCTTTAGTTGAAGGGGCTAGTACCTTAACGCAACAATTAGTAAAAACAATGGTGTTAACTAGAGAAAAAAAATTAATTCGTAAAGTAAAAGAAGCAATGCTATCATTGAAACTGGAATCAGTTTTAACAAAAGAGCAAATACTAGAAAGATATCTTAATCAAGTTTATTTTGGTCATAGATATTATGGAATTAAAACTGCTTCATTAGGGTATTTTAGAAAAGAATTGAATCAACTCAATATTAAAGAGATTGCTATTTTAGTTGGACTTCCAAAAGCACCAAGTTTTTATGATCCAACAAAAAACTTAGAACATGCATTAAGCAGAGCCAATCAAGTTGTAAGAAGATTAAAAACATTAGGTTGGATCAATTCAGTAGAATATAAACATGCCATTGATTTTATACCAACAATCTATGATGATACATTGAGTTTAAATAAAGCTCCCTATGTGGTTGATGAAGTAATACGACAATTTAGTAATGATTTTCCAGATTTGAAAACAGCTGGTTATAAAATTCACCTGACTATTGATCTTACTGCTCAAGAGTTAGCACGAAATGCACTCAAAAATGGATATGATGCGATCAAAGCAAGAGATAAATTTATTGACACCGAAGAGAGTTGGAGTAAAGAGCTCAATGGTGCACTTATTAGTATGGAAAACAATAGTGGAAGAGTATTAGCAATGGTTGGTGGAGTTGATTATGCTCAATCATCATTTAATAGGGTGACACAAACTCAAAGACAGCCAGGATCTGCAGTTAAACCATTTTTATATCAAATAGGACTTAATCTTGGATATTCTCCTCAAAGTGACCTCCTTGATATTAGTAGAACTTACGAATATACTGACCAAAACAATGAAGAGAAAAAATGGCAACCAAAAAATTACGGTAGAAAAATTACTGGTCTCGTAAGGTTTAAAGATGCTCTAGTAAAATCTAAAAACCTTGCAACAATCAATTTAGTAAATGATATTGGAGTGGATGTTGTATATAATAAACTCACAGAATTTGGTTTTGAAAATCTTTCTAATGATCTTTCCATAACACTTGGTAGTTTTTCAATTTCTCCTTGGGATATGAGTAAAATGTATTCAATTTTATCAAATGGTGGACAAAGAGTCACACCTCATATTGTTGAATCCATCACAGACCATGCTGGAAAAACAAAACATTATGAATATGAACCAGTTGAGATTTTAGATCCTGCTCAAGTATATTTGATGACAGATATTTTATCTGAAGTTGTGACACGAGGTACAGGAAGACGAGCAAAAGTAGAAGAGATCCAAAGTGCTGGAAAAACTGGAACTACTAATAGTTATGTTGATGCATGGTTTTGTGGATTCACTCCTACCATTCAAACAATAATTTGGTTTGGAAATGACAACAATACTCCAATGAATAAAACTGAAACGGGTGGAACAAGTGCCGCTCCAGTATTTGGAGAATTTGTATCAAACTATCTCAAAGTGCATCCAGAGTTACAAAGAGAATTTGTTAAACCTGAAGAGGGGGTATTTGAAAGCAATTATAAAGGGAATATGGAACTTTGGACAGTGAGTTCACCTTTGCCAGAAGTAAATGAAACTATTGAACAATTAGAAGATGAAGAGCAAATAGTATTCTAATTCATCACAAAATTTTTATTGAACATAAAAAAAGCCTACTGGAAATCCAGTAGGCTTTTTTCGTTAAAGAGTTATTCTTATTAGCAAGAATATGTTGTTTTAAATTCAAACGCAGTAGGTCTAGCTTCATCAGGCCAAACTTGTGTTTCGAATTTATAATGTTGATATGTATCAATGAATAATGGTGAGAATACTGGTTTTAAGAAATCATTATCTCTAATAAGAGCTTCTAAAGATCCTCTTAAAGTGTGTGGCATTTGTGGAATACCTTTTTCTCTAATTTCATCCAATGCTAATTCAAATAGATCCTCATCCATTGGTCCTACAGGCTCATATTGGTTTTTGATTCCATCAAGTCCAGCCATCATCATAGCAGCAAATGCTAAATATGGGCATGCAGTTGAATCTGGGAATCTCATCTCAATTCTAGTAGCTTTTTCTCCAGCTCCATATGGAATTCTACAAGAAGCAGATCTATTTTGAGAAGAATAAGTAAGGATTGAAGGTGCTTCAAATCCTGGAATTAATCTTTTATATGAGTTTGTACTTGGGTTTGTAAATGCTGCAACTGCACGAGCATGTTTGAATACCCCACCAATATAGTGTCTAGCCATATCTGAAAGATTTCCGTATTCACCCTCTTTATAAAATAAGTTTTTACCTTCTTTCCATAACGATTGGTGTACGTGCATACCATTTCCATTATCACCATAAAGTGGTTTTGGCATAAATGTAGCAGATTTACCATTTAAGTGAGCTACCATTTTAACTACATATTTGTATTTTTGCACGTTATCAGCTGCTCCAATAATATCAGAGAATACAACACCAATTTCACCTTGAGCTTGTGCAACTTCGTGGTGACCAAGTACTACTTCAAGACCAACTTGCTCTAATACTTGCATCATCTCTGCTCTTAAGTCTACCATTGAATCTATTGGTTGTACTGGGAAGTAACCACCTTTAGTTCTTGGTCTATGACCCATGTTTCCACCTTCGTAATCAGTAGCATCACTCCAGCATCCCTCTTCAGAATCAACTCTATAATACGATTCATTGATATTATCAATAATTTTTACATCATCAAAGATAAAGAATTCATTTTCTGGTCCAAAGTATGCAGCATCTGCAATACCAAGTTCTTCAGCATGTTTCAATGCTTTTTTAGCAATTGATCTTGGACATTTTTCGTATAATTCACCTTTATAGATGTCAAATACATCACAGAAAAGAATTACTGTTGGATCAGCTGTAAAAGGATCTAAAAATGCAGTTGGTACATCTGGTTTAAGGATCATATCTGATTTGTTAATTGGTTGCCATGCATCAATACTAGAACCATCAAATGGCATACCATTTGTTAAGTTATCTTCATTGATTGCACTCATTTTATAAGTTAAATGATGCCAAGCACCTTTAATATCTGTGAATCTTAAATCACAAAACTCTACTTCATTTTCTTTACAAAATGAAAAAAACTCTTCAACGTTATTTACGAATTTACCCATTCTTACTCCTTAGGAATTTTCAAATTAAGTCATTGTAACAAATTTGACTTGAAAGATTTACAATAAAACTGGTTAAAAAATAAACAATTTGAAATTTTTTAGAAGTTTACGAAAGATTTTTCTCTTGAATTAAAAGTGACACATTGAGTGTAACCAATCTCTTTAGCTAAATTGACCGCTTTTTGATATTCAAAACCAACTTGTTCTACACTATGAGCATCAGATGAAAAAGTAATCGGAATCCCTATTTCATAGGCCATTTGTAATAATTGTTTTGATGGATATTGTTCTTTTATAGGCTTTCTATATCCTGCCGTGTTAATCTCAATCACCATTTGAGATTGTTTAATAGTATGAAGTGCCTCTTTGGCAATTAAACGAATATCTGTAGTTGGAAGATATTTAAATACTTTGATCAAATCCAAATGACCTACAATATCAAACTTTCCAGATTTTGCCATTAAAGTCACTGCTTGAAAATAATCTTGCCAAATTTGATTGATATCTCTTCTTTCATATTCTTTAATGAATTCAGGATTATCAAATCCCCATTCATTGATATAGTGAACTGATCCAATCAAATAATCAACTTTTGAATTTAGAATCTCATCAAGAACAAAATCTCCATCAATAAAATCGACCTCATATCCTAAAAGAATTTTGATCTGATTACTATATTTTTCTTGAAGTTCTTTTACACCGTTTTCATAAAAAGATTTTTTTTCAATAACTAATCGATACCCGTCTTCAAAATTCTTCATAGGAGCATGCTCACTAAAACCAAATACATCAATACCTAGTTCAATAGCTTTCTGAATATACTCTTCCATAGTTCCCGTTGCATGATTGCATAAAGTGGTATGATTATGTAGATCTACTCTCATGCTAATATTCCAGCTCCATTAATTTCATAACTTCGTTCTCTTGCATAAATTCTTTGACCATCACGTAGATCATATTTCCAAATTGGCGCACTATGTTTAAAATCCTCGACAAATTCATCAATCATCTCTAAAGCGACTCTTCTTTTTGGACTGCAAACTGCAGCTATATAAGAACTCGTATGATTTGGAACATCTCCAATTGAATGTGCCATCAATACAATCGCATTATTCTCTTGTGCTTTATGTTGCCATGAATCAAACCACGAATTTAGTATTGGTTCATAAATGTCAAAACTCAACCCCTCAATTCCATCTTCATCCCGAACCACTCCCACAAAAGTGATAATAGCTCCATAATTACTATTTTTAAAATCATTGTACCATTGATTAGTGATCTTTTCTACTTCCAATGGACCATTATAAAGTTCTACTTTTGGTAATTGCATATCATCCACCACATACAGGAGGCAATAATGAAACTTTATCACCATCATTTAATTGAATATCTTTTGAACAAACCATTACATCATTGATTGCAACAGCACAACTTTCCAACCAAGTTGCTACCTGACAATCATCCTTTAATATTTGTGCCAATTCATCAAGATGTTTAATATCTACATTCATAGGTGCTTTGCCAATAGGTCCTAAAAACTCTATAGTTACCATTTTAACCCTTTTTCATTACTAATTAGATATTATATCTAAATTTTTTTAAGGGTTCATAAGCCATGATTTTTGCAAAAATAGATTTTATCAATCTTTTACCTTTTTATGTTTATATCAAAAAAAATATCCGCTCATCTCAAAATAAAGCAATTATCAACTATAAAAAATCATATCCATCAAAGATCAATCAACTTTTTTTAAATAGAAAAATTGATGCCGCTTTTATCTCTTCCATTAAATCGCGTCATTGTAAAGGATGCTTAGATGTTGGAATCGTTGCACAAAATGAAGTTTTGTCAGTTTTGTGTTTACCGGGAGTTTATGCTAAAGATTATCAATCAGATACCTCAAATATGTTAGCTAAAGTTTTAAATGTAAATGGACAAGTACTCATTGGAGATAAAGCTTTACAATATTATCATACCCATCTAGATGAGCCATTTATTGATCTGGCGGCATTATGGAAAGAAAAAACAGGTTTACCATTCGTTTTTGCAAGACTTTGCACCAATAAACATAAAGACTATTTGAATAAATTATCTAAAAACTTTGTCAATACCAAAGTAAAAATTCCACAATATATTTTAAATAAATATGCTCAAAGAAGTGGTCTCACTCAAAAACAGATTCTGCAGTATTTAGAAAAGATAAGCTATAATATTACTTATAAAGAGAAACGAAGTCTCAAAAAATTTCTTCAACTTACAAAGGACCTATCATAACTATAGTCGATTCAATCATTCTGGGAATCATTGAAGGATTCACAGAATTTTTACCAATTTCATCTACTGGGCATCTAATTGTTGCCAGTGAATTTTTAAATATTGACCAAACAAGTGTTAACACTGCTTATGAAGTAATTATCCAGTTTGCAGCTATTTTAGCTGTAGTACTATGCTACAAAGAAAAGTTTAGTATCAAAAAAATAGAGCTTTGGAAAAAACTTATCTTGGCATTTATTCCTATTGGAGCTATTGGTTATATCTTTGCAGATCATATTAAAGCGATGTTTAGTATTGAAATTGTTGCCATGATGTTTATCATTGGGGGAATTGTCTTTTTGGTTGTTGAACGATTTTATGATGAATCAAAACACACCGTAAGTGATGTTGAACAAGTATCATATAAACAAGCTTTATGGATTGGAATTGCACAAATTTTTGCACTAATTCCAGGGACAAGTCGAGCTGGGAGTACTATCATTGGAGCAATGCTAGTTGGATTAAATAGAAAAGCCAGTGCCGAGTTTAGTTTTCTTCTTGCTTTACCAGTAATGTGTGCCACCACTGGTTATGATCTACTCAAACATTATGATGATTTTACAGGGGCTAATTGGACGGTACTTGCTGTTGGTTTTGTCACAGCATTTATTGTTGCGTATGGAGCAATCAAGCTCTTTTTGAAGTTTTTGGAAAACTTTACATTTGTCGCTTTTGGTATTTATAGAATTTTATTTGGTTTATTGTTATTAGCGTTTCTTTGATTAATCAAAGATCACTAAAATCAACTTTCATTGATCCCATTTGATCGTTTGTTAGATATTTTTTTGCATATTTTAAATAGATTTTTTTCTCAACAAAAAACTTTACTAAATCTTTATCAATCTCATTTTTCTTTGCTTTTTCATGCAAATAACGCATTGCTTTATCTAAAGTATTTGCTTTTTTATAGGGTCTATCTGTTGAAAGGATTGCTTCAAAAATATCAGCAATAGCAATGATTCTTGCTTCAAAACGGATCTCATCACCCTTAAGACCAAAAGGATATCCACCACCACAAATCTTTTCATGGTGACCTCCAGCAATCTCTGGTACATCTTTAAGATGTTTTGGAAAAGGAAGTTTCTCAAGCATTTTGATACTCACTATTGCATGCTGATTAATTATCTCTCTCTCTTTTGCATTGAGGGTTCCATGTTTAATCGAAAGATTGTATATCTCATCTTGTGTGAGTAAAGGAACATTCTTATTGTTGATTATCACTTGTTGTGAAGCTATCTCTTCAATTCGATTTAGATTTTCTTCATTCATAGGAATTAGTCCAAAATTTACTGCATGAATAAACGCAAAATCCTCTTCAATATATTGAATTTGATTATCCAATTGCGTCTTTATTTTATTGTATTCCAAAAGATCCTGCGTTTGCCATAATTTGTCTAAATAGATAGTAGTTAGATCTCTTTTAAGTATCTCAAAACGGGTTTCAATCAATTCTATTCGATCAGAGATTGTTTCAAGTTTTGTTCCCTTATCAATAATATATTCAGGAGTGGTAATCTTTCCAATATCATGAAGCCATGATGCATACATCATTTGTTTTGTGGCGACCTCATCAAAATAGACATCTTTATAGATTCCTTTTTTATCTTTATTGATCTCATTTACAATCAATTCTGTGATCTCTGCTACTTTATTGATATGTCCACCTGTATGGGCAGATTTTTCACCAATAGCCGTAGCAATCGTTTCAATAAATGAATCAAGTAGCGTTTCTAGCCCATTAATTAAATGTTTATTACTAATACTAATAGCTACTTGAGAAGCGATCGAGAGTAAAAATTCCTCATCATTTTTATCAAATTCGATGATATTTCCTTTCTCATCCAATTTATTGATTAGTTGTATTACTCCAATAACATCATTATCATGATTGACCATCGGAACTAAAAGCATCGATTTTGATTTATATCCAGTAACACTTTCAAAGTTTTTAGGACCCTCTAATTGGTTCCATGGAGCTTCATTGATATCTTCAATATTGATCTTTCTATTTTCTAAAGCACACATCACTGATACCATAGAGGTATTTGGTTCACCATTGTTTTCATACAGTGGCAATTGAGTCCAATGAACATCATCATTAAAACAATCTATCTCTAATTCCATAGAGGTTGTTTGGATCATTGCGAACTTCAATGATCTTTTATCTTCATTCATAAGATAAATTGTTCCAGCATCAGCTCTACAGAGTCTTTTTGCTCCTTGTAAAACTTTATCCATCACTCTTTGAAGATCTTTCTCGCTACTTAATGCAATTCCAATTTCATTTAATTGTTGGATATTTCTCTTTTTTGAATAGATATTATGTACTACTGAGATATTAGACATATTAATAATATCTTCACTTTGTAATACTGCACCATTGTTTTTTAGAACATTATACTTAGCAAGTTCTTTTTGAATTTGACGTAAATAAAAGGGTTTCAAATGATTTACAAAAATCGTTACATCATCTCTATTAAGATATTCCAACTCTTTTTTCAATAACTTTGGGGTGAGATGTTTACTCTCTTCAACGAGTTTTTCAAATTCTGAAGGGAATGATACATCAACAATCACAGCATTGATACTTAGATCATTATTTACCTCATCCCACAACTCTTTACATTTATAGGTATCTGAAGTAAAAAGAATAGAGTTTTGGTTTTTGGTAATGACAAAACCGCAACTAGAAGGGGTGTGATTATTTCGAATGACCCGTAAAGAACAATCCTCAAAAACCAATGTTTGATTGTAATTGATCTCATGAAATGTGATTGCATATTCATCGCAAGAGAGTAATTTAATCTTTGAAAAATCTGGCCAAACAACATTATTGAAAATATTCTTTTTTAATCTCTTCAATCGTTCCTTTGATTGCATATATATTTAAAGTTTTCTCTCTATACTCAAAAAAAGAATCGATCAAAAATGGGATATCTGCAATATGGTCCAGATGAGCATGGGTCACAAAAATATGATCTATAAAGCGAGCATCATCACCCAAACTGTAAAGAATATTGCCAGCATCAATAGTAATATTATGGGTAATTTGTAATGTCGTATGATCTAAATCAATACTTTTACTTCCACTCGAACCTAAAATACGTATTATATTTTTCATTTTATCCCAAAATTATATCTATATGAAAAACAATTATATCTAAATTAGTTATAATCTATTTGAAGAGCATGGAGAATTAATGAACAAATCATACAAAACATTTTTTATATATTTTTTAAGTACCTTTTTTTTAGTTTCTATTTTAACTTTGATCTATATATTTCAACCAAAAAAATTACAGATCATAGACAATAATATTCAAGATATCTATTTTCAAATTCGTGGAGAACTTCCTAAAACAGACAATGTCTATATAATTGATATAGATGAAAAATCATTAAGAAACTTTGGACAATGGCCTTGGAGCCGAGAACTTATAGCTAACCTAATAGAAAATCTCACTAACGCTAATATTGGTATCATTGGATTTGATATTGTTTTTGCCGAAGACGATAAGACTTCACCACATATGATCGCTAAAACCCATCCAAATATTTTTACACAAGAAAATATACTAAACTATGATCAAATATTTGCTAATGCTATTCAAAAGACGAATGTTATTCTTGGATATCAATTTCTGTTGCAAGAAAATACTTTTTTAAAACTCAAGAAACCAAATATTTCAACCATTATTATTGAAAGAAACAAACACAATAATATAACCAAACCTATTCATGCATATGGGACTTTATTAAATATTCCAACCATTCAAGAAGTAGCAACTTCAAGTGGTTTTGTGAATAATATTCCAGATCTATCAGGCATCACTCGAAGTGTCCCATTACTGATTGAATATGAAGGTACTTTGTATCCCTCTTTTGCTTTAGAGATCATTAGAAATATTTATGGTAATTCAAATATCATAATTAATTATAGTCCTAATGGAATCGATTCAATTCAACTTGATTCACTGAAAATTCCTACAGATCCTTATGGAAGATTGTTACTCAACTATCGTGGCTATGAAAAACATTTTGAATATATTTCAGCCTATGATATTCTCAATCATTCATTTGATATGAAAAAACTTGAAGGGAAAATAGCCCTTATTGGAACATCAGCAATGGGATTACACGATCTAAGAGCAACTCCATATGAATCAATCTTTCCAGGGGTTGAAATCCATGCAAATGCTATTGACAATATATTACTTGAAGATTTTATTGCCCAACCATCTTGGGCTATGGGAGCAGATATATTTCATATAACCATACTAACCTTTTTTGTAGTTTTTTTAATAGCCTACACATCCTATAGATTCTATATTCCTACTTTAATCATACTTATTGGATTAGAATTTTTTACTCTTTATCATTTAATGTTCACTTTTGGAATCATTCTTAATAGCATCTTTATCTACACTACAATATTTTTTGCCATCTTAAATGCAATCGCAATAAAATATTTTTTTGAAACCAAACAAACCCTTTTATTGAAAAATAAATTTAGTTCAAAAGTTTCTGCGAATATCCTTTCAGAGATTATCAATAATGAAAACAGCTCCTTATTGCAATCTTCAAAAAAAGAGATCACGGTATTGTTTTCAGATATTAGAAATTTTACACAGATAACTGAACAGATCAATGATGCTCAAAAAACAGTGCAATATCTTAATAGATATATTGAGCCTATGTCTAATACGATAATAGAATACGAAGGGATTATTGATAAATATATTGGAGATTCTATCATGGCTTATTGGAATGCTCCAATTGCAATCAAAAACCATTGTGATAAAGCGGTTGAATGTGCGATCAAACAGATCAAACTATTAGATCAATTTAATATCGATCAACAATACCCGATCCATATAGGAATTGGTATCCATACTGGTGAAGCTATGTTTGGAGAAATAGGAACATTTTTACGAAATGATTTTACGATTATTGGAGATACCGTCAATATTGCTTCACGTTTAGAAACACTTACAAAAACATATAATTGCAGTATTATCATATCTGAACAAGTAGTAACTCAATTAACACAGCCTTTTGCTTATGAATACCTTGATTCAGTAATCCTAAAAGGGAAATCCACCCCTATAAAGATATATAAAATATTGATAGACTAAAACGCGTAATTAAGATAGATTGCACCTTGTGTACGGTGGTAATTATGGATATCAATTGTTGAATTATTTTTTGTATGATAGAGTGAGAACATTGTAGAAAACCCACTGTTGCCTATCTCATAACTTAGATTACAAGCACTATTGATCTTATGATCTTCTCTATTGCTTGTTCCTTCATAATCATTTTGTTCATAATTCGTTTGTAAGAAAAGATTGATATTTGAAGTGATCTGATAATTGAAATTCAATCCAATACTTCGCATAATATTTGATTCATAATCTGTTTTTGAATTCTCTTTTTGGATCAAAATAAAAGGTTCAATATAAATATTAGGGTTGATCTTATATCGCATAGTTGATTTGATTGAACTTGTATTAACTTCTCGAGAACTGTTTTCATAATAGTTCTGATTTTTGAAATTTCCACTCAAACCAAAATTTAATCTTTCAGAATATAGATACCAAGCACTTGGAGTAAAAGCTATATATCTTGAATAGTATTTTTGATCATGTCCTAATTTTTTTGTAGAAAAGCTTAAAGGATATTGTAATAAGAAATTCTCTACTTTATGTCCTAAAGTAGAGGTAAATGTACCATTAAGTGTATCTAAATGATCGAGATCATTATAATCAATCTTTTGAATTGAGATCATATTATTCCAACTCAATCCAATCAAATCACTTTTTAAAATACCAAATAAACTTGTTTTAAATGCATAATCACTTTTTGGTCTATAGTTATCAGGTACATAATATCCATCAACATAGTCATCTTCTGGACCAATGTTGGCATTAGAGTCATACATATATCCCAATGATACAACAATGTTATATAATAGATTTTCTTTTTCGATTCGATGAAGGAATGAATCAATATTTTGCTCAACCATTTTTGGAGGTTGTGTTGATTTTACCTCTAAGAGGAGTTGCTTTGATTTATCATACTCTTTTTCAATGTAGTAACATTTTGCAAGATCTAATTTTACCCTCAATGCATTAGGATCATTTTTCAAAAGTTGTTCATAAAAAATTATTGCTTCGCTAGTTTTATTTAATTTATAGGCACTAAATCCCAATAGATATAAGATTTGATTGTTATATTGATTGTTTTGATATTTTGGATACAACAATGTATATGCTTGATCAAATTTTTTATCATTAAATAGCTGCACTGCTTTTGCATATAATTCTTCAAGTGTTTGAGAATATACACTTGTAATAAAAATTAAAACTACTAATAAAAATCTCATTATATTTTACTGTTGTCCCGTGAAGATACCCGTTGCACTATTTCCATCTTTGTCTAATTCCCATTGTCCACCCACTTCAGCAGCTTGTGGTCCAAAGAATACCCCTTCAATAGAACCCGTATCATTTCCATCTTTGAGGTCACCACTAAAGAAATTTTGGGCATCTTGGATAGTGACATCTTTTAATTGCGAATTTGAAAATGTATTACCTGTATCGGCATACTTAATATGTAAAGTTCCAGATACTTCATTATTATCAAAATTTGCTGTGATTGCAGAATCACCATTTAAAGATACATTGTTTGTACCATTATAAAATGTACCTAATACTTCACCATCGTAATCAATTGTTCCACTATCTGGCAGATCATCATTCATTGTTTGCTCACCAGCAATCCAATATCCACTAGTATGATTAAATTCAGGATTTGTCCCTTTCCATTCACCCCATGCTGTATAATCATACTGACCTAAAGTATT
>JBNLDA010000013.1:0-21342 GCA_050304095.1 Arcobacteraceae bacterium
TTCAACAATTGCAGTAACATTACCTGTTTTTTGCATTTTAAGTCTTAGAGAATAATCAACTACTCCACCTTCAGGAACAGTAAATACTGCTACAGCAGATTCTGGGTTCGCATCTTGGAAAATTGAAACAGTTTTTGCTTCCATTTTTGATTCTACACTAATTGGTACAACTGCACCATTCTCAGCAATATCTGGAGCTTTTAATTTTACGCCTGATGCTGTTGTAGCTGTACTACCATATAATTCTTTTACAGCTTCATCAATTGTTTTTGCATCCCAAGCCTTTGGCTTCTCTTTTCTAAAATCAACAGCCGCTAAATTTGCTGGTACCATAGCTGCAGCTGCAACTCCTAAACCTAAACCTAAAAAGTTTCTTCTATTCATCATTGTATATCTCCTAAATTTTAATCAATAGTTTTCAAATAAGCAACTACAGCTTTAATTTCAGCATCGTCTAACCAACCAGTTGGTCCAAATGCAGGCATCGCAGAAATCTTAAGACCTCTTGCTTTGTAAATGTCATATACCGTATCATATAAAGTTTTATCATCCCAGTATTTCAATCCAGTTAATTTTGGTCCAAAACTTCCTGGTCCATCCACTTTTTTACCATTTACATCATGACATGCTAGGCAGTTACCTAACTCTTTAGTCATGAATATTTTTTCACCTTTGGCAGCCATATCATCTGCAAATGCAGATGATGCGATTAGGCCACTTACGGCAACTGATACTAGTAAGTTTTTTGCGATCTTCATAGTCAGTCCTTATTATTTACTGTTAGTGAACATATGATTAACAATTTCTTTAATCTGTTCATCTGTAAGATCCATTGCTCCACCTTTTGGAGGCATTGCACCTTTACCGTTTATTGCATTTGTTGTAGCTGCATCAATACCATTTGCAATGATATCTGCCCAAGCTCCATGATCACCTATTTTTGGTGCTCCTGCAACTCCATCAGCATGACATCCTGCACAATACATTTCATAATTTGCTACTTCTGGTCCACCGTGACCACCTTCTGGTTCGATTTCTCCATAGAAATATCTTTCTTCACCAAATTCTGGTTCAACTACTGTTGCTTCAGGGTTAACTCGATCAACTCGAACTTTTCCTTTTACACAGTTGCTCATACATCTAGTATTATTTGTATCAGATACTCTTAGATTGTTGTATTCAAAACCTTTTTCATTTGGCATATGAACTGCTTTGATGAAATCTGCATTAATCACAGTGTCATCATCAATCTCTTCACCATTTACTTCAATCTCATTTACTTGTAATAGATATCCTAAGATTCCATATACTTGGTCATTAGTTAAAGATTTTGGTTCCATTAACGGCATAGCTGTTTGAATGTACCAGAACATTGGAGCGATATAAGGTAAATACGATCCTAAAGTTTTTAATGGACCTGGTTCCCCTCCAGAATTTGGATGAAGATTTAATGTACCTTTACCACCAGCAAGAACTGGGAATTTACCAACTGCTTCACCAAATTCACCATGACATACTGCACATTTAGCTGCGTATACTTCGTATCCTTCAGCTACTGTCATTTCACCTTCTGGTAAACCTTTACCATCTGGTCTTACATCAGTATTCCATGCTTTTAATGTATCTTCACCAGCTTTTTCTCCAAGGTTGAAACCTTTTCCAGAGTATGGTGAATGATAAACAGTATTTACATCAAAATTTTGATCTTTGATAATAGCACCATCATATAATGTAGTTACTTTCTTACCAGCTTTTGTTTCCTTTTTATACATCTCATATGGATATTTATTTGGATCTGCTGGAGTGTGTGACCAATCATACGCTGCTAAACTTGAAGCTGCTAGTACTGTTGAAGCAGCGATAATTGATATTTTATGCTTCATAGACATGTACATTTTGCACCTCCCCATTTGCTTTAACTTCCCAAGTTTGAATTGCATTTCTATGATAAATTGGTTCTTTACCACGTGCTGCTCTTAATTGAGTAGTAGTAGGTTGTGTGTAACCAGTATCATCAGTAGCTCTACTTTGGATAAGCATATTTTCACCTTTCCATTCAGTTTTGAATGCAAATCGTGTTACCGCTTTTGGTAACTGCACTGATGTGAATTCTGCTTCTTTCCAAGTTTTACCACCATCAATAGAAACATCAACATGAGTGATTGTTCCTTTTCCTGACCATGCAATACCTTCGATCATAATTGGACCTTTTTTCATTTTTGACCAATCTCTTTCTGGACATGGTGAAGTGATAACTGATTTTGCATTGAATGCCCAGTTGTACATCATAGCATGACCATCTGGCATCAACATTGTATATTTAGTAGATTCCTCTCTTACCATCCAAGATTTAGTGTCAAATTTAAGTCGTCTTAGCCACTTAATTTGCATAACACCTTCCCATCCTGGTAAGAATAGTCTTACTGGGTAACCTTGCTCTGGTCGTAATGCTTCACCATTCTGAGCATATACAAGCATCGCATCGTCTAATACTTTTCCAATTGGAATAGATCGACCAACACCAGCTGGATCTGAACCTTCTGGGAACATCCATTTAGCATCAGGTTTTAAACCAATATCTTCTAAGATTACTTTTAAAGGAACCCCAGTCCACTCAGAACATGCTACCATCCCGTAACTTGCTTGAAGTGAGTCTAAGTTTGGACCTCTATAATCCATACCAGTATTCGCTGCACACTCAAATGAGTGGATAACACTTACACTTGGATATCTTTTGATATCATCTAATGTAAGTACTACTTCTTTATCAACTAAACCGTGGATCAATAATCTGTACTCTTTAGGATTAATATCAATAACCCCACCATGACATCTTGTAAAATGTAGACCGTTAGGAACAATGATTCCTTTTAAGTCTTGCCAAGGTGTGAAACTTACTGAAGCTTTTTTATCAGCAGTTAACCATGGAACTTCTCTTCTTACAACATGCTTTTCATATCTTGATGGATATCCATATGGAGAGTGATTCGTATCTCTACCCCATTTCAAACCCCATTCAGGATTGTTTGGTGGCAAATTGTTTGGATTAATTTGATATTCAGCATTAAGTTTAGTTGCACCCACTCCACCAAGCGTTGCTACTGCTGCAGTTGAATAAACGATACTTTTCTTTAAAAAGCTTCGTCTATCATTAACTGTGTTGTCTGATACAGTATTCTGTGTTTCAACAGTTTCAAGATTTGATGCTGTTTCAACTTCAGAGACTTCCGTATCCATTTTGCTAGTAATTGGCAAATTGACCTCCTTATATTATTAGACAGGTTTATAGTTCACTATCTACCCGAAAGAAGAATTCTATAATAAAAATTTATAATTTGTCAAGTGTTTTACATCAATTTTGTATAAAATTTTTTTATATTTGTATTGTTTATTTTTAAAATTAGAAAAGTTTATTATTATCGTATTTGTGGGATTTATATCTATAATTAGAAACGGTTATCTTTAAGTATAAGCAAACCCTTTTTTATTTATTTGATATAGTTATCAATATATATGAATATGTAATTTTATAAAAGAGATTAATAGTTTGGTGTAGGTGTATATAGAGTTAATTTATGTTGATAGATTTTATTATTGTTACACTATTTTGTCTTGAAGGATTTGTGATTATATAGATTAAATTGGTATAAAAAAGATCGCTAATTTATTAGCCGATCTTTTTAAATACATTGTGTGGTACTATCCATAAGTGCACCATCTTTTTGTGCAGTTTTGCAATCTTTTTTGTAAAGTTTTGCCCCTTGAAGTTTGGTTTCCCAAAAAATTGCCCCATCTAGTTTTACATTTGTTAGATCAACTCCAATTAAATTCGCTTGACCTAAGTGAGCATTGGTCATGTCTACATTTACTAAAGTGCTTCCTTGAAAGTTTGATGCCCAAAGCCGAGCACCAGTCATATTGGCATCTGTTAAATTTGCATTTTCAAAATTTGCACCTTTTGCATCAGAGTCAATTAAATTAGCACCCTCCAAATTAGCACCACTAAAATTAGTCATATACATTAAGGCTCTATCAAATGTTACTCCATCAGCATCAGCTTCTACAAATTTTACCTTTCTGATAACTGATTCAGTAAAATCACATCCTGATAAAGTTGATAACGAAAGATCAGATTCACTGATATCTATTCCCTTCGTATCAATTTCTGTAAGATCTGCACCATTAAGATCACAACTGATGCACTCTTTAGAGTTTTTAATTTTTTCAATGTTATCTGCTTGTAACGATAAGACTGTTAAAGTTGTAAGTAAGATTATAGATAATGATAAATTTTTCAATTTTTATCCTTTGATCTTAGTTTTTGCTTCTTGAAGCATTTTAATAAAAGGATCAGTTCTGCTTCCCCCTATGTGTCGGTGTACTTGATTTCCATCTTTATCTGTGATAAAAAATGTAGGAATCCCAAAGTAATCATATTGAGTAGGAATATCATCTTTGTGAATATCAAGTGATACATTGATAAAGTTATCATTCATATATTGAACAGCTTTTTCATCATGAAATACTACTTTTTTCATATATCCACATTCTGGACAACCTTTTGTTTGGAACATGATCATCATAGGTTTGTTTTGTTTTTGAGCTTCCGCCTTGGCCATTTCATAATTTGTGTACAGATTCACACCACTTTCAGCTAAAAGAGTCGTTACTCCTAATAAAATCATAAAAATGAATTTTTTCATTTTATGCTCCTTGAATTAAATGAAGTGATAATTCTAACTCTACTAACCTTAAAACAAATATAAAAAAAACAAATAGTTATTTATAATAAAAACTTATTTAAAAGATAAACTTTATATAGATGTTTATGGAGTGAATCGATATACATTAATAAAACCTTAAACTATATGTGGGTATAATCCCAAACTTTTTTCACAATGAAAAATATAATTTATGAAAGGAGATTCTTAAGATGCCAAAGATGAAGTCTAATAGTGGAGCTTTAAAGAGATTTAAAGTAAAGAAAAATGGTTCAGTTAAAAGAGGAAGTGCTTTTAGAAGCCATATTCTTACTAAAATGACTCAAGAGCGAAAAAGAAAGCTTAGAGGTCCACAAACTGTTGCTAGCGTTGATGTTACAAGAGTTAAAAGAATGTTAAATAAAGCGTAATTCAATTAACGAATTACTTAGTCACTCCGTAATATACGGACAAGTTCAGCCAATGCTGACACCTTAAAATATAAAAATAGAAAATAGGTAAAGGAAAGAAAAATGCCAAGAGTAAAAACAGGAACCGTTAGAAGAGCTAGACACAAGAAAGTTCTTAAAGCCGTAAGAGGTCAATATAGCGGAAGAAGAAAACATTTTAGAAAAGCAAAAGAAGCGTTAGAGCACGCACTTGTATATGCTTACAGAGATAGAAGACAAAAGAAAAGAGACATCAGAAAACTTTGGATCACAAGAATCAATGCTGCATGTCGATTAAACGATATTAACTACTCAAGATTCATGAATGGATTGAAACTTGCGAATATCGATTTAGACAGAAAAATTTTAGCAGATATGGCTATGAACGATGCAGAAGCATTTACTGCATTAGTAGCTACAGCGAAAGCAGCTTTATAATCTTTCAATAAAAAGAGATTCTTTAAAAGGGGAGAGGCATTTGCCTCTCCCCTTTTTTTATTCTTAACAATTATTTAACATTATTTTGTTAATATCTTCTACTTATAATTCTAAAGGAGTAGATATGACAAAAATCATATTAGCGTTATGTGTTGTTGCTGGATTTGCACAAGCACAAATGCAAATGTTTCAAAGTGTACCAGTTGAGCAAGCAACTATTTTACAAAAGGGTGAAAATAAAATGTATTGCCCTGACTGTGGTATGAACTTACCAAAATTCTATAAAACAACTCATGCAATCAAATTAAAAGATGGATCAGTAAATCAAGTATGTTCTATTCACTGTTTAGTTGAAGAGATGGAATTAACAGTTCTTAGAGGAAAAGCAGATCAAGTAGAACAAATTTTAGTTGTTGATGTGCCAAGTTTAAAATATGTAGATGCTAAAACAGCTCATTATGTAGTTGGATCAGCAAAAAAAGGAACAATGACAGCAACAAGTAAATATGCATTTGCGAACAAAGCAGATGCTGAAGCTTTTATTGCTAAAAATGGTGGAACACTAAGCACTTATGAAGATGCATACAATACTGCTTTAGCAGATTTCTATAAAGATATGGGAATGTTAAAAGCAAAAAGAAGTTCTGGTATGTACAAAATGGGTAAAATGTTATCAGAGAAAAATTGTGATACTGAAAAGCTTAATGCTATGACTGCAGATAGTAGAGGTGCATTAAAAGCAATGATTAGAGATTCTGGAGTTTGTAAACTAGATGCAAAAGGAATGAAACTAGACTCACAATTACAAGCAATTATGCTTTATAACTGGGATGTTAGAATGGGTAAATTCGATGAGCAATTTGGATCAAATGCAGAAGTTCAAGACAGTGCAGCAAAATTTGAGAAAAAATTTCAGCAGATGAATAAAGGAAAATAAGTTTGATCAAACTTATTAACTTACCATTGAGAAAGAGTGCTATCATGGCACTCTTTTTTTTAGTTAGTACTCAACTTAATGCTCTTTCATTTGATGAATCAGTAAGTATAAGAAATCCTGTTTTAGTTCAAACCGGTATTGGTAAAAATTGGTGTAGTGTAAGTGGAGAAAATCTGCTGGAACACTATAAGACCAATCATATTGTTACATTGGTAGATGGAACGAAAAAACAGTATGCATCAATGCGTTTTTTAGCTCAAGATTGGCCAAAGATTAGTCAATTTATTGATACTATTGAAGTGATTGATGCTAAAACCGAAACGCCAATTAGTGCTAAAACGGCATTTTATGTGGTGAACTCGAAAGCTAATACCTCATTTACAAAGTTTTCAAAAATCGCTTTTGGTAATAAAGAAGATGCAAAGGAGTTTACAAAAAAATTCAAGGGAAGTATTCGCCCATTTGATTTTGTGTTATTTGTTGCAAGTCAAGATATACCACAGGATCAAAAATATACCAAAACAAAAAAAACTAGAGACTATAGAAGAGGTTCAAAAATATTTGAATTAGTATGCCAAGAGCTTGATCCAAATGATTTTGATTCTTTAACATCGTTGAAAAAGCATATAGTACAAAACAATATTTGTGTGAATCTAAATGAAGAAGATTTACAAGATTTGGCATTATATTTGTATGAAGTAAAACGATTTGGCGAGTTAAAAGTATTTGCTAGTCAAATTGAAGTACCAAAAGAATCAAAATGTCCAGTATGTGGAATGTTTGTAGCTAAATATCCAAAGTGGGTAGGGCTTATCAAGCATAATGGTCATGATTTTTATTTTGATGGTGCTAAGGATATGTTCAAATTTTATTTTGATCCAAAACGGTACTATTATGAAGAAGGTAACGATTTTAATGATGTGTTTGTGACCGATTACTACTCTTTACAACAATTAGTTGCCAGTGAAGCATGGTATGTATTGGGATCAAATGTATATGGGCCAATGGGACATGAGTTGATACCCTTTGAGACAAAAGAGAAAGCAATTGATTTTGCAAAAGAGCATAGTGGAGAAGAGGTAATCTCTTTTAAAGAGATCACCAATAAAAAAGTTTGGGCATTAGATCAATAAGCTTTTATTGATCCTCTTTAACTTCTTTCTTTTTAAATAGCTTCATGATTCCTCTTGGAATCCATAAAATCAGATAAACTGCAAGAGTAAATACTACTGGATGAATAGCACCAATTCCATAAGCTCCAGCATGAGGTAGTGCTAATAAGTGATCGATTGGATGACTAATCCATTCTTTAAAATGCATCCCAATAGCTAAAAATAAAAAGATACCAATGATAATTTTCAATTCTTTGTTCATAAAAAATCCTTTAAAATGTGACGTATTATAATCAATAAAAATTTACAAGGGAATTAAAAAAGGCTTCGGATTTTTCCGAAGCCTTTTGAACTATAAAGTTGAGTAAAATCTTAACGATTATGCTCTTCCTGATAGCATTCCGTATACAGTCATTGGTTTTAATGCATATACTTTTAATAACCACCAAATCCATCTTTCTTGAGTTGGATCTAATGGGAATGAAGGAGTTGGTTTTTTAGACCAGTCAAACTCTGCAAGCATAACTGTTCCAATATCAGTGATCAATGGACAAACTGTATATCCACCATACTGAGCATTTAATGGTTTACCTTCCATATGAGAGATTAAGTTTTCACATAATACAGCATATTGTTTTCTTGCACTTCCACCAGTTTTACCCATTGGAACTGCAGCAATATCACCAAGTGCGAAAATATTTGGATATTTAGCATGTTGTAAAGTTTCTTTTTGAACTGGTACCCATCCTTTACCAGAACCAATTGGTGAGTTACCAATTTCATCTGGAGCTTTCATTGGAGGAGTGATATGTAAGAAATCAAATGGTACTTCTACCGCTTCGTTCATTTTTACTTGAGTATACTCTTCTAAATCTGGATCCCATGCACCTTTTTCAGTCCAGTGCTTGTTGAATGTTGCTACTTTATTTCCTAAATCAACTTTTGTTAAGTTGTGGTTATAGCTCCATTTGAAACCTCTTGCTTCAAATTGTGCTTTAATTGCTTCGTGATATTCAGGAACACCAAACATCGCTCCACCATTTGGATAGAAATGTAAATCAGCATTTGCTCTAGCACCAGCTTCATTTAATCTAGCGTTTGTTAGATACATGATTTTCTTTGGAGCTCCACCACATTTGATTGGAGTGTTAGGGTGCGAGAATACACCGTTTACTTTTTTACCAGATTTTGCATCTGCAACAAATTTTTGCATTTGCTTCCAAGTGTGAGTTGCACCATCAGCAGTGTAGATAGAACAAGCTCCAGAGTCTCCAAAGATTGATGTTTGTTTAGAGTTGTTACCAGATGAATAGATATCACCGATTTCTTCTAAACCTTGGATTCTTCCATAGTCTAATTTAAGACCAGCAGCAACTACTAAGTAGTCATAAGATACTTTTTGTCCACCTGCAGTTGTTACAGTGTTGTTATCTGGATCAAATTCAACTGCTTTATCTTTGATTACTTTTACACCACTTGGTACAAAATCATCTCTTTTGTAAGTGATATCTGCTTGTGACCAAAGTCCAGCAGCTACAAGAGTTTGCCCTGGTTGGTAAGAAGTTGAAAGATCACTTGGTTCAATAACAGTAATATCATCAAGTCCAGCATTTGTTAATTTTGCAGCAGTTGCCATACCAGCTAAACCACCACCAACAATTACGATCTTACCTTTTGCATTTGCTTTTAACGTTGTAGCAGCTTCTGCTTCAGTAGCTCCTGCACCCATCATGAACGCTGCACTACCTAGACCAGCCATTTTGATAGCATCTCTTCTAGAGATACCTTGTTTCTTTAATTCACTGTCTAGCATTTTTAATGCATGTTCTAATTCTTTAGTGTTGTCAATCATTCCCGTTCCTTTTACTAAATATAAGAATTTCAGGATGCAGATTATCACAAAAGATATAACATTTAACTTAATATATTACAAAAATAACTGATAAGAATTATTTGATTTGGTTATAATAATTGAGTGAATGATTATATATATTAGGTGTATTTATATTTAAAAATTGTTTCTCATTATCAAAATAGATTGTCTGTGCATTTGCTTTGTTTAGAAGATTTCTTATTTTATGGTCATTTTCTTTTATCATTTTATTTATTATATTAATTACTGATCTATGAAATATTCCGCATAAATTATGTGTTCCATCATTACTTTGTGCTACAGTAATTTGATAATTCTTACATTTATCTATTAAAGTTGCGATTGTAGAAGTTTCTATAAAAGGAGTATCGACGGTGACAATAAATACTTTTTCATCTTTTATTGATTCTAAAATAGAGGATAGAGCAATCAAAGGTGAGTGTTCGTTAGAGTTATCTATAAGAATATTTGCATCAAAATCAAATTTATGATTTTTTGAAGAGATATATACTTTTTGAAACAGTTTTTCTAATTTTTGATATTGATATTGGATTAAAGAAGTGTTTTCTCCAAATGGAAGAAGTGATTTGTCTTCTCCCATTCGTGAGCTTTTGCCTCCACTTAATATAATGCAAGGCAAATTAAACATGGTTATTTAGTCTAAATTAATAGTATTTGGATCTGTGATATATCCACTAATAGCTGATGCTGCAGCAACTGCAGAGTTACTTAAATAGACTTTTGAAGTTCGACTTCCCATTCGACCTACGAAGTTTCTGTTGGTTGTAGATATACAAACTTCATCATCACCTAAGATTCCCATATATCCACCCAAACATGCTCCACACGTTGGATTTGATACCACTGCACCTGCATCAACAAGAGTATCAATGATTCCATCTTTTTGTGCTTGTCTAAGTATTTTTTGTGTTCCAGGAGTCACAATCATTCTCACATGTTGCGCTACTTTTTTCCCTTTAAGGATTTTTGCTGCAACTTCAAGGTCGCTATATCTTCCATTTGTACAACTTCCGATAAATACTTGATCTACTTTGATATTATCTTCTACTGCTTGAGACATGCTGTGACCATTTTCTGGTAAGAATGGATAAGCAATTACTGGTTCAAGTGCTGCTACGTCAATTTCAAGGACTTGACAGTAAGTTGCGTCTTCATCACTATAATGAATTTTTGGTTCACTTCGTAAGCTTCCGTTTACCTCTTTTCTTTCTTCTAAGAATTGTGCAGTGATCTCATCATAGGCTACAATTCCCGATTTTGCTCCAGCTTCAATAGCCATGTTACATAAAGCAAATCTATCATCCATTGTTAAGTACTGGATTGTATCCCCAGTAAACTCTAATGTTTTGTATAATGCTCCATCTACACCGATCATTCTAATGATTTCCAAGATAAGATCTTTTCCAGTTACGTATTTACTTGGTTTCCCAGTAAATACTACTTTGATCGATTCTGGAACTTTAAACCAGTTTCCCCCTGTGATCATTGCAAATGCTAAATCAGTGCTTCCCATACCTGTACTAAATGCTCCTAAAGCTCCATGTGTACATGTGTGAGAATCAGCTCCAATAATAACATCCCCTGGAATCACCAATCCTTTTTCTGGAAGTAATGCATGCTCAATACCCATATCTTTTTCATCGAAAAAGTTTTTTAAGTTGTGCTTCATCGCAAAATCTCTACTGATTCTTGCTTGATTTGCACTTGCAATATCTTTTGCAGGAATAAAGTGATCCATAACAATAGAAAATCCATCTGGATTGGCTAATTGTGTAGCACCACTTTCTTCAAATGCTCGAATAGAGATTGGAGTAGTAATATCATTTCCAATAACCATATCAATTGGAGAACGTACGATTTCTCCAGCGTAGACTGTTTTGCCTACATGTTCACTAAATATTTTTTCTGTAATAGTTTGACCCATAACGTATTCTCTTTTTATTTCAATTTTTTCGGATTATAGCTAAATAGCGATTATTCTTCTATTAGTCTATCTAATATATATCTTTGTAGATCTTTCTTTTGGATATCTTCTACAAGCGCTTGTGCGTAGATTTTACATACTTTATCTTGATAATCTTTATAAGGAAAATGCGGAAAATGGAGTTTCCACGCAGTAGTGATTTTATTCAGAGCAATTTGATCACTTAGCCATTCTTTGAATATTCCAAAACTTGCAAATACAATTCCAGTGAAAAAGATCGCAAAGATTATTGAAGCATGGCAATCCATATGGATAAAAAATGTGTGTAAAATGAGTGCAAGTGGAATGATCAATACATGAATCAATAGTACAAATACTAGATAAGCTCGCCCCATATTTAAACGGAATCCAAGTTTTTTCCCATCTAAATGCATCCCTTCATTGAATAATTTATTCGCTTGTAATAGTTCATGCAATAAAACTGGTTGCTGAGAAACTTTAAATACATAGTTAACAATGAAATTTCGAAGTTTTTCGAACATATTTTTTTCCCTTGGATATTTTATGAGTTGATTATATCAAAAAATTCTTATTATACCATTTACTAAAAATATATAATGCGTAAAAGTGTTGTTTGAATTTATTATTCTTTGCTTGAGTGTATATAAACTCTAGATAGTTTTGATTGAATAGTTTTGTTTGATTATTGACCTCAATGATAGTATTAAACAATGATGATTTAAACTCTGCAAACAACCATTCGTTAAATGGAGAGTTGAATCCTTTTTTGGTGCGATTGATGATTGTAGTTGGGATATATTTTGAAGCAATTTTCTTTAAAAGGTATTTGTTGGTATTACCTATCTTGATTTTTGAATCAATACTAAAAGTATAATCAACTAATCTAAAATCTAAAAATGGATTCCTCACCTCGACACTATGAGCCATAGTCATTTTATCTACTTTACTCAATAGCGCTTCACCTAACCAAATTTTCAAATCAATATAACTCATCCAATCAACTGGGTCTTTTTTGGGATTTTCACTTTTGAATGTTGGATTTTTGATAAAAAGTTTTTTTCGTTGTTTATCATTGAATATCTCTCCAAAAGAGTTATAAAGGTTCTCATTTTTTATTACTCTTCTTAAGTATTCACTCTCTTTGGTTTGATTTTGGAGTGCGCTTATGATTGAGTCTAAAAACTCTTGTTGATCATTTTGAAGCGATTGTTCAAATTGGTAATAACGCAAGAATTTTGCATAATTGTCATATCCTAAAAATAGTTCATCACTTCCTTCTCCACTTAAAACAGTTTTGATTCCTGCTTCATTGATTTTTTCACTTAACATAAATAATGGAATTGCTGCAGCATCAGCATGAGGCTCTTCTAAATATTCCAATGTTTCTTCAAATTTATCAATATATTGTTGTTGGTTGATCTGTAAGGCATAATGATCACTCTTGATATGATCAGCAGTTATCTTTGCAAAGGGGAGTTCACTATAGTTATCAAATCCTTCATAGCCTACACTAAATGTTTTGATCTGTTTTCCAGTGAGTTTGGTGTACAATGCGCAAGTTAATGAACTATCAATCCCACCACTAAGTAATGCTCCCACTTCTACATCACTTACAAGTCTTGTTTTAGTTGATTCTATTAAAAGCTGTTCGATCCCTTCAAGGGCTTTTTCTTCAGTTTTGATTTTTTTATAGGTATTGATTTTATAGTATTTTTTTTGTTTTAGTTCCCCATTTGAATAAAGAAGATAAGCTCCAGCATCAAGTTTTTGAATATGTTGATAAAAAGTATTGGGTGTGAGTGGAACAAAATATTGTAGATATTGAGCTAAAGCAACCTTATTGAGTTTTTTTTCAATTCCTGTAGCCTCAATAAGAGGAAGAATTTTACTACAAAAAGCAAATCTATTTTCTTCATGATAAAAAAAGAATGGCTTTTTTCCATATCGATCACGAGCGCAAAAGTAGGTGTCTTTTTTTATATCATAGATGCAAAAGGCAAAGGCTCCATTGAGCTTATTTAAAAATTCAATTTCATATTTTTGATAGAGCCTAATAAGAACTTCGGTGTCACTTTGTGTTTGACAATGTAAATCTTCATCAATGATAAGTTGTTTATAATTGTAGATTTCACCATTAAATACAATTAAAATATCATCAAATATCATTGGCTGATTGGCTTCTTTATCAAGATCGATGATACTTAGTCTGGCATGTCCAAAATGATTTTCATTGATATTGATAGCATTTTGATGATCTGGACCTCTATGGTGTAGTTGTTGGACAAGTTTTTCTATATTTATTTTTGGGGAAAAATTACAACCAATAATACCGCACACTATAAAAACCTTTCAATAATTTGTAAATAAAAGTATAACAAAAATATAAAAGCAATCGTTGTTATCAATATTGAAGCGGTCACTGCATGTGGTTTACAGTTATAAAGTGCAGAGATATTTACAGTATTAACTGCAAGTGGTACCATTAACTCCATTAATAAAATAGATGCAGTGAAACTATCAATTTGAGCAATTAATACTATAGCTAATCCAATAGCTGGAAGAATAAAATGTTTCGCAAAAGTGACTTTAAGGCTTAATGCATAATCGATCGTTTTGAGTTTGATCTCATGCAGATACATTCCAAAGATAATCAGTTGAATCACAATTGTTGCATACGCACCCATTTGTAATACTTTATCTATATTTTGATGTATTGGAATTTCTGTAAGATTAAATATTAGTGCAGCAAAAGCAAACCAAAGAATAGGTATTTTTGCAATCGATTTAAATGAATCTTGAATATTAAATTGATCTTTGGCAAAAAAGTACACTCCAACAGTGTAGATAAAAAATACATTGGCAATATTGATGATACTAGTATAGGCAACACTAGCTTCTCCAAAAAGAGCAATCCCTAATGGAATACCAAGATTACCTGTATTTCCAATCAGTGATGCAGCAATAAAAATTGATTTATCTTGAGAGTCTTCAAGTAAATATTTGGCTAAAAAAATGAGTAGTACTAAAGCAATGGTAACGATAATAAAATAGTAAAATGGAGTGAGGATGAGGTTGGTATTGATTGGAGTTCTAGTCAATCCCCAAAAGGTTAAAATCGGTTGTAAAAAATAAAGGGATAAAAGAATTAAGCTTTTTTGATCTAGCTTTTCTTGTAAAAAATGTTTTGCTAAAAATCCAAGTAAAATAAAACTATATATACTAGCAACAGAAATAAGTGCGTCGATGATCGATCCTTTAAATGATCGGGAATTTTAGCATAGTTTTGATGAACAAAGAGTTGGAAGCTATTTTTTCTTTTTAGAAAAACCTGCACCCTCTTTTTTCTTTTTTGTGAGTTCTAACGAATCAATAATTTCATGAAAATCTATATCATTTTCATTCATAGTTGCGAAGCATTGAGCGATCACTGCAATTGCATTTGGTATTTCATCTTTTTTCTTATAAGCTTGAATATTTTTTTCACTTACTTTGATCAAATTTGCGAACTTTGGTAAAGTAAGTTCAGCATCTAATAATAATTTCTTAAACTCAATAAATGTCATGCGCCACCTTTTAAAAATATTATTATATCAAAAAGAACCATATTTTATTACTATAATCCATATTCTTTTCAATGAAAATTTACATTTTTGCAAAAAGTAGTATAATTAGGTTTTGAATTAAAAGAGGAAATATGAAAACAATACAATTTGATAATAAACTTTATACACCATCAAAAGTGATCTGCATCGGACGAAATTATGTCGAGCATATTGAAGAATTAAACAATGAAATGCCAAGTTCTATGGTGGTATTCAATAAACCAAATAGTTCTATAGGAGAGCAACTTTATTTTGTAAGTTCTGATACACGATTTGAAGGGGAAATTTGTTTTTTAATGATTGAAAATAAAATTGCAGGCATTGGATTTGGACTTGATCTAACCAAAGCAGATATTCAAAATCATTTGAAACAAAAAGGTTTACCTTGGGAGAGGGCCAAGGGATTTAACAATGCTGCAGTATTAAGTGAATTTGTACCATTTGATGGTAATGTTGAAGATTTACGATTTGAATTATATCTTAATGATCAGTTGCAACAATTTGCAAATTATGAATTGATGATCTATAAACCAAAAGAGATGATCGAAGAGATTTTATCTTTTATGGATATAGAAGATGGAGACATTATCATGACGGGTACTCCAAAAGGAGTTGCCACTTATAAAAAAGGGGATAAATTTTTAGGAAAAGTTTTTTGCAAAGAGGAACTATTAATTCAAAAAGAGTTTATTTGCTTATAAACTCTTCTGAATCTTCATGCAAGATCACTTCGCTTGCATCACTTCTTGTGCCTTTTACCGGTTGTGTATTGATCCCTTTAACTGTATAAACAAAAGATACTTTTGGTTTATCTGTGTAGTTTTTACTTGCATAATGTAGAGTTTTGCAATGGAAAAATACAATGTCTCCCTGTTCGAGATTAGTATGAATTCTATGCTTAATAATATCTGCATTTTTTTCACAATCCATAAAGCAAGTTCTTTCATCAAATTGATCAGGAGTAAAATTCATCTTATGTGTTCCTGGGATAAATTCTAAAAGACCATTATCTAAATATTCATTGCCTAAAGCCAACCATACACTTAAAAGGTTATCATCATGATAGTGCCAATATCGTTTGTCTTGATGCCAACAAGTTTTAGAACTTTCTTTTGCCATTTTTGTCATTATGGAGTTATGATGAGCTAACGTTATCACTGGAGTTTCGCCAAGTAATTGTTTAAGCATAGGCCTTATCTCTTTATTGGTCATCCATTCTTTAAAAATTGGCTCTCTATCGTATACTTGCCGAATTCTTCTCAAGGTAATATCTTGAGAATTGAGTTCTAAATACTCCTGTTCTGACTCAATTGGTGCAATAAGATTTTGAATATGTTTTTGTGCAGATTTCAATATATCTTCGCAAAGCTGAGCAGTAGCGAATTTTTTTAAAATCAGGAAACCATCACGGTTAAATTGATCGATTTGTTCTTGCGTTAATTTCATGCGGTATTATAGCAGAAATTATGCAAGAAAAGTCAAATAAAAAAAGTTTATAATTCTATTATTTTGTAGGTTGTTTTTGTTTATACTCTTCTTCTAATTTTGATAAGATTTTATGTGTGTAAAATGTCATAAATGGAACAATTGAAGCTACAAAAAACAATAGATTTTGTTTGAAATTCCATCCATATTTTGATGAAGATTTATATTGCATATACAGATAATACATAAACAATGCACCATGAATACTTCCAACAATTTTAGTAGCAATCGGCATTCCAAACATATATTTCATTGGCATAGCAATAAATAGTAAAATTAAAAATGAAATACCTTCAACTGTTGATATCATTTTAAAGAGCGAGATTTCTTCTTGTGGCATAAATATCCTTTATATTTCAAAGGACAAACTCTTAAAATTAGTATATAAAGCCCAAAGGGAAGAGAATCTAAACAGATATTTCATCTAAAAATTTTTAAAGTTACCTACGGGTAGCTTAAAAAATTTGTTAGCCAAAATCTCAAGTTTATTTTTCTCTTCTATGAATTTACTAATTTTTAGAGATGTCCTTAATAAGTTTTGTGAATTTTATCAAACAATAATAAATCTAATGTTAAAACTGCATATAAACTATTTTTTTAAGGGTAATTGTGAGAATCGTCTATTTGCTATTAAGTTTTTGTGTATTGTTTTGGTCTGGAAATTTTGTTTTAGGAAGATTTATTCATTTAGATATAGAACCGTTACAATTAGCATTCTTCAGATGGTCTTTAGTAGCAATTTTTTTAATACCAATTTTTATAAAAAACTTTTCAATTATTATGCAAACACTCAAAAATCATTGGATTATATTAAATATTTTAGGAATTTTAGCCATTACAGGATTTAATACGGTTCTATATTTTGCCTTACAAAAAACAACGGCAACTAATGCCTTGCTTATTAATTCAGCCATTCCTGTTTTGATATTGGTATTTTCATTTTTGATACTAAAAACTGAAATCACTTTACGACAATCTATTGGTATTTTATTTTCAACTTTCGGAGTGATCTATTTGGTATTGCATGGAGATTTACTAGCGATTACTTCATTAGAATTTAGTACGGGTGATTTATTAGTATTAGTATCTGGATTTATTTGGGCATTGTATTCAGTGTTAGTGAAGTTCAAACCAAAAGAATTGAGTGATTTTGTTTATTTTACTACTATTGTATATGTTGGACTTTTTTGGTTAACCCTTATTTATTTATGGAATGGAAATAATGTGATACAAGATATAATTCTCTTTAAAGAATATTATCCTGCATTTATCTATGTATCATTGTTTGCTTCGGTACTTTCATACTATTTTTGGCATATGGGAATAGAGCAAATAGGGGCATCAAAGACAGGTCAATTCACTCATCTTATGCCAGTGTTTGGATCGATACTAGCCTATATATTTTTAGGAGAAGTATTGCACCTATACCATTTGATAGGAGCCATACTTATTGCTTACGGTATTTATTTGAGTCTTTTTAGTTCCGTTCGTAACTAGTCAATAGCGTAAAGGTTTTTCCAGGTTCAAGAGTAATGATATATCTTGTCATTGTTGCGGTGATCTTTTCCTCTTTACAAAATTTTCCTTTACAATTTGAATCAAGTATGTATCTTCCATAACCAGAATGTGTTTGATCAACATAGATGATACGTTTCTCTTTATCTTCATTGGTGATTTTTGTCTCAAGAGTTGAAAGCAAGTAGTCTTTGAAGGTTCCTTTTTTTGATTCAAATTCAGTTTGTTTTACTTGAGCTTTAATATCAAAGAATTTTCCAATAGTCAATTTTATCTCTTCATTTTTAGCTGTATGATTGATCCTATTTTCACCAATGAAATGGGTTCTTTTTTCTTCATCTTTTGAAAATACTCTAATTATCCCAGCAGGTAATGGCAATCCCAAGCCATTGGTTTTACTATTGTCTATAATGATCATATTATTAAAATCTCTTTTTTGTATTCCATTCATTTGATATGATGGAATTGGAAGATTCAAATGAGCAATTTGTTTATATGTAACCTCTGGTTTTTGAATAAAATTGATCTGTTTTGATCCTTTGGAGATCGTTTCTTTAAAAGGAATGGTATATAAATGATAACCACTTAAAGATTGTTCTTTGACTTCAGTTGGCATAGCCGCATCCATTACCATTTCAGCTTTCATTGCCATTGTTCGTAAATTACGTTCAGGAGTTACTTTATTAACTTCACCAGCCAAACAAAAAATATTTGCATTGTCAAAAGTGATTCCGGTGTTGTTATCAATAGTGATCCAGCCCTTTAAATTTGCATAATTTTCTTCAAGATTGAGTGTATAGTTTGATTTCCACGAGATATTATTCATAAGATATTTGAGGTTTACATTTTGTTTGCCAGATTTAGAAAAAACTTTCCAAGATAAACTTGGTTTGGTTTTTTGTAAGGCATTCGGTAAATTTTTAAAATAGATATCTGCAATATTAACTGTATGCACAGTTCCTGTTGATTTTTGTATTGTCATTGGATTTTGCACATTTGAGATAATCTTTCCAGTTGAGAGATTTTTTTTATTATCATTGATAGTGGTTTCAAAAAATTGAACCTCTAAATTATTTGCTTTATAATATTCAAGAATCGTTTTATAATTGACCTCATTTTGCTCAAAATTTTGTGAATAAAGTAGGGTAGTATCGTTTGAAAATTGTGGGATTACTGAATCAATGATAATTGAATTTGGTACCCCCTCATAATTGATAAAATGAGTTCCATTTTGAGGAACTTGAAATGATTTATTTTCTTGAACGAAGCCAAGATTATTGTTATATATGGTGATGTCTAAAGAGTTAGAATGACTGACTGGAATATTGGCTGCACTAACAATAGTAGTTAAAAAAGTAGTTGTAATAAGAAGTTTTGAATACATATGTGTTCCTTTATATAATAATGATCTCCTGTTCTAGTTGGATATCATATTGTTCTTTCACTTTTGTTTTAGCTAGATTGATCAATGCAATGGCCTCTTCAAAAGTACCATTCCCAAGATTGACTAAAAAGTTTGCATGTTGAGCACTGAATGCCATGCCACCTATTTGGTATCCTTTAAGCCCCACTGCTTCAATTAATCTTCCTGCACTCTCATTAGCTGGATTTTTAAAACACGATCCTGCACTTGGATCATTGGGTTGATTGTCTCTCATTTGTACAAACATATTTTGATCTTGTTTATTATATCCATATTCAATATTAAATACCACTTCATAAATGATAGTACTTATTTGCGTATGTCTGTAGCCATATTCAACATTTTCTTTTTTGATATATCCATCTTTTGTTTTAATAGAATCAATATAATTGAATATTTCCCATTGTTTCAATCCTGCATTCATACGTGCTAGACCTCCAATATTCCCTGGAAGTTTGGCTAAAAATTCTAGATTAGCTAAATTGTGTTTTTTGGCATAAGTGAGTAGTTTGCCACTAGTTGTAGATGCTCCCACATAAAGTTTATTTTCTTTTTGTTCAATATAATTAAAGTTTTCACCTAAAATTGCAAGGTTTGAAGCATTGGGTGAAACCAAAAGATTATTCCCTCGACCTATAATATTGAAATGATCGAAATCACCAATTTCATTGATCATATTGACTTCAAGTATGGGTCCAATATGTATTGAAGTATATTTTGAAAAATCGATCGTTTTTGTTTGCATTAGCTTGTTTTGATTGGTTTAAATAGTAGCAGCATCGTAGGCAACAATAATAGATCTGCAACAATAGCCATAAACATTGCAATAATGGTTAAGAGACCAAAATAAATAGTCGGGATGAAGTTAGATAAAACCAAAATAGAAAAACCAATGGTGATGATCAAAGTAGTATTGAACATCGCTTGTCCTACATTGGCATGAGAATTCTTAACCGCTTTATCATAGCTATTGGTTTGGGCTAATTCAATTTTAAATCTATGGATATAGTGTATCGTATCATCAACTGCGATCCCAATACTAATAGCCGCAATAGTAATGGTCATAATATCTAATGGGATATGCATCCATCCCATAAATCCAAAGATCACTCCCACTGGAACTATATTAACAATAATGGCTACAATAGCAACACTTATTGATCTAAATAAAAGAATGAACATCAAAAACAATACTACAACCACAATTCCTAAAGTCTTTATCTGTGAATCAAAAAGTGATTGCAACATATTGTTATACAAGACCATGATATTGGTTAAAGCAAATTCCTCATATTTTGGATCAAGCATTGTTGAAACATCTTGTTTGATCTTTTTGATCAAAGCATCTCTTCGAAGATCTTCCTGTGAATCAATGATACGCATCGTGATTCTTAATTGATTTGCTTCAATATTCATATAGGGATCAAGGAGGATCTTTTTGTATTCTGGTGGCAATTTTTGATTCATTAACGCTAAAGTTAAACTATCAAGTTCTTCCCCATCATTAAGCATCTTACCAAGCTCTCCCATGGTTGCTAATGAAAGTACTTTTCCAATTTGTGGTAATGTTTCTAAATAATCATGGACTTGTTTTATCTTTTGCATTTTTGCTTGAGTGAACCAATATTGTTCGGCATTGGCTTCTTGATCTTGAGCAAATTCATTTTCAAATTCATTGAGCATATCATCCTCAAAGGAATCTGTTTGTGGTTCATTTACATTGACTGATTTGACACTATCATCTTCTTTAAAGGTGATCACTACATCCAATGGAGTAGTACCACCAAGTTCTGTATCAATTTGTTTCATCCCTTTGTAGATCTGGGTATCTTTTTTAAAGTA
>JBNLDA010000014.1:0-21072 GCA_050304095.1 Arcobacteraceae bacterium
TCAGCTGCTGCGTCAATACTATCTCTAAATGGGAAGAATGCTTCAGAAGCCAATACTGATCCAGTTACATCTAGACCCATATCCTCAGCTTTTCTCAATGCTGCTTTAGCTGCATCAACTCTTGAAGTCATACCCATACCCACTGCAACCATTGCTGAATCTTTTACATACACTACACAGTTTGATTTAGTTCCAGCAGCTACTTTAAGAGCAATTTCCATATCTTTTTGCTCTTGAGCAGTTGCAGATCTAGTAGTTTTAAGCTCTGCATTAGCTACTTCATCTTCGGCTACTTTATCACTATCTTGGAATACAAATCCACCATCAACGATCTTGAAGTTGAACGGATCATTTGCAAGTTCTAGTTTTTGTGTACCTTGTTTGAATAGTTTGATTCTTTTCTTTTTAGATAGTTCTTCAACTGCTGCATCTGTAAAATCTGCAGCAAACACTACTTCTAAGAAAATCTCATTCATTTTTACTGCTAGATCAACATCAACAATACCATTTACTGCAACTACTCCACCAAAAGCTGATACTGGATCACATTTAAGTGCTTCAGTATACGAGTCTAACAATGTATCTTTGATCGCAAATCCACAAGGATTACCATGTTTTACTATACATACTGCATTATCATCACCAAATGCACCAGCGATTTTAGCTGCCCCACTAATATCACCCATATTGTTAAATGATGCTTCACCTTTTACAGTGATGAATTTATCAGTAAAATGTGTATCAAACTCATACAATGCACCTTTTTGATGTGGGTTTTCTCCATATCTTGTATCAAATACTTTATTTCCAACGATAAATTGTTTTTCACCCATACCATTATTGAATCTTTTGTTCATATAGTTTGCGATCATTGAATCATAAGCTGCAGTATGCTCATAAGCTTTGATCATCATATCTCTTCTAAATTCAACTGTATTTGTATCATTTTTAAGATTGTTTAATACCGTATCATAATCAGCCACATCAGTTACAATAATCACAGAATCAAAGTTCTTTGCAGCACTTCGAACCATTGCTGGACCACCAATATCGATGTTTTCAATGATCTCTTCAAAGTCATCAGTTTTTTCAATAGTAGCTTTAAATGGGTAAAGATTTACACATACTAAATCAATCCCTTCTACACCTAATTCTTTTGCTTGATCTAAGTGTGATTGCTTATCTCGTCTATGTAGTATTCCACCATGAATATATGGATTAAGAGTCTTTACTCTTCCTTCAAAACACTCTGGAAATTTTGTCACTTCATTTGCTTCAATTACTGCAATTCCCGCTTCTTTTAGTTTGTTGTACGTTCCACCTGTACTGATGATCTCATACCCTAATGCTACTAACTCTTTTGCAAAGTTTTCAACTCCGCTTTTATCACTAACGCTAATTAATGCTCTCAAATTTTTCCTTTCTTTTATTATAAATGTTGTAATTCTTCATAAAGATTTTTTGCCAAAATCTCATAATTTCTATCTAAATGCAATAATTTGTCTTGCCCTTTTTGACCCATAGCTTTCAAGTCTTCTTTCGAGGTATCCAATACTTTTTCAATTGCTTTTCTAATTGCTCCAGAATTAAAATCACTAAAGAACGATTCTTCATCAGTGAAGATATGTCTGTTTTTACTATTGTTGCTGATGATCGCTGGAATAGCACTACAATATCCATCAAGTACTTTTGCTGGGAATGTTGTATTAAAGATATTGATATCTGGTAACACAGATAAACTAATGTCACATCCATTCACGATTTGTGTTACTTCTACCAAGTTTTGGGCTGTTTTGATTTCTATTTTTTCTTTTAAAATTGGATACGCTCTCAATAAAGTGTTGATATAATCTCTATTTTTCGAACACAAAACAAGTTTCCAATCTTTCTCTTTGATCTGTTCAAAGGCATCTAACACTACATCAAATCTTCGTAATTCATCCAATGTCCCAACATATACAAATCGTTTTGTGTCACCCTCAACAATATCATGTGATTGGATTTTTTTAGGATCAAGCCCAGAATAAATAGGAAATGATCGAGTAATGATATCTGGATAAAACTCATTTTGAAGCTCAAGTGAAGATGGCATAAATAGATCACATTCATTGGCTAATTTTTGTTTTTGATAATTAAGATATTTAAAATAAGCCACCATAAAGATATTGGCTTCTTTTCTTGCTTTCATCAATTCAAAAGTGTGCATTGTCTTTGGATATGAAACTCTAAATCCAACTTTATAGTCATACCATTGATTATATTTCAATACATTTTCTAAGATATCTGCTTTATTTCTTACAAATACATAATCATAAGTTTTCATATCTACACCTTTACTGTGTAAATATCCTATGAAATCTTTTTTTGCTTTTCCATCTGGAGCGATAAAATCATCCCCTTTTTTTTGGAAGCTGTGTTTGTATTTGGTTACATACACCATATTTACTTCTAAATATTTTTTCAAATAATCATTAAAAAGTGGGCCAATCGTACCTCTTTCTGAGTACTCTTCTTGATCTGTGATATAAAGTAACTTTTGCATGATATATCCTTATTCTTCAATCAAATCATTGATCAATGATGCTTCATCAAATTCCAAATTCAAATACTCGCAGATCACTTTAACATCTCTATGAGCATTTCCTAAACAACTTGTCGCTCCTGGACTTGGAGTCATATTAAATATTACTCCCTCACCTGTATTAATTGAAGCTTCACCAAGCATCAATTTTTTGTTTTTCTTATCAAGAATTTGAGGTCTCACCCCACCAAATCCATTTGCGTAAGTGATATCTTCAACTTTCAATGATGGTACAATTTTTCTAGCATCTTTCACAAAAAGATGTTTATTTAAGTATGGTACTTCGAATAAAAAGTTTCTCATAATATAATTTCGAATATCTGAATCACTCAAAAGATCAATAAATATAGAAACAATATTCATATCAAATCGTAGTGTTCTAAAAAAATCGATATAGGTACCACTTTTAAATCGCTCTAGTTTTGGTAAAACTAATGCCGTAGGTCCAAATCTTGTCATACCATTCAATAATACATCTGGATCACCATGAAGTGCTGCAAATGGTAGTTTTGGGTTTTGTACCATATAAACTTTACCATTTAAAATATGTTTGGTTGAAGTGTAAAAGCTTCCAGCAACTGGCAAACATCCATAATCTAGTCCATGTCCCATTCTATGAGCCAAGAATAAACTATGTGCCCCAGCATCAACAACTACAAAGTCTGCAGTGAATTTTTGTCCATTAACTGTTTCAACATGATAAACAGTTCCAATTTTTTCAATTTTTTCCACTTGAGCATTAAAAAATATATCAGTGATTTTATCTTCGATTTTGAGTGTATTTTCAACAAATGTTTCACTTAATGCTTTGAAATTTACTGTTGTATTTTCATTTTGAGCACCAACAGCGACGATCTCTTCTGGTCTTTCTTTTCCATGTTCATCATAAACCAAAGCTGGTTCAATCTCTGATAGTTTTTTCTTGTCATATACTTCTAGGTATGGATAAAGCTCTTTAAACTCTTTATAACGATTGAGCATAAAGTTGACTTCTCTATCCCCAACACCAAGTGCCATTTTTTGATGAGAGAAAAGTACTGAGTTTTTATAATCATGTTGTAGACAATACTTTTCTACCATCTTCGCAGTTTTTTTAACATTCACTGCCTTTTCAAGTGTGTAGTTTGTCTCAATATCCCCACAGTGAATCGTTTGAGAATTCGCAGCACCACTAGAATTCAGTGTTGCAAGCGACTCATATTTTTCAAGTATACAAAGGTTTTTTGCATTTGTATATCTTCCCAGCTCATAAAATAAAGCTGCACCAGATATCCCTCCACCGACGATTAGTACGTCATAATGGTTCTGTGTCATGGTTTATATCTCTCTTATAAATCTTGCTCGATTACTCTTGTGAATGTATTGAAATAGATATCTTTCAATTCATCCATACTCATTCTAACTGTATCGTTGATAGAAACTTCATCTCCACCAACTGTACCAACATTTGCACACGCAATATTGTTTGCATGAGCCAATGCTTCAAATGCCTCTTGATCTTCAGGTTTTACTTCAATGATCGCTCGACTTAAGCTCTCTGCAAACATCTCTTCTTGGCTCATTAATACTACATCGATATCAGCACCTTTGTCTCCAACAGCTGCCATTTTAGAGATCGCAACAGCAATTCCACCCACATTGATATCTTTTGCTGCTTGAATAAGACCTTGTTTGTTTCCTTCAATCACAGTATTCCACAATGCAAGCTCTTTTGCATAATCAATCTCTGGATGTTTTCCTGCAACTTCACCAAACATTTTTTTCAAATATAAACTTCCACCAAATTCCGCTTTTGTTTCACCAAGTATATATAGGATATTTCCCTCTTTTTGTAAACAGCTTGGCACAACCTTGTTCATATCTTCATTCACCCCAACCATAGCAATTGAAGGTGTTGGAAATACTCCCACTCCATTTGTTTCATTGTATAAAGAAACATTTCCACCAATTACTGGAGTATTTAACTCTTTACAAGCTTCTTTGATCCCTTCACAAGCATATTTAAATTGCCACATCACTTCAGGATTTTGTGGATTTCCAAAGTTTAGACAATCTGTAATCGCTTTTGGAACCGCACCAGTCATAGCAACATTACGTCCAGATTCCATAACTGCAGCTGCAGCCCCCATTTGAGGATCGATATAACAATATCTAGTGTTACAATCTGCACTCATTGCTAATGCTTTTCCAGTTTCTTTGATTCGCACAACCGATCCATCAAGCTTCCCAGGACCTTTTACCGTATTTGTTTGTACCATTGAATCGTATTGATTATATACCCAAGCTTTATCAACCACTTCCATATCAGTGATCAAACTCTCATAAGCCATTTGTAGATCAACATCACTTTCCATACTTGTTTTTTCAATTCCATCCAAATATGCTGGTTTTGCTACTGGTCTATCTAATACTGGTGCTTCTTCACTTAATGGTTGAATTGGGATATCTGCGCATTTTTCACCATGCCAAAATAATTCCATATTTCCAGTATCTGTTACTTCACCAATAACTGCAACATCTAATTCCCATTTTTCAAAAATATCGATGATCGCTTGCTCACAACCTTTTTTAGCACAAATCAACATTCTCTCTTGTGATTCACTCAACATAAAGTCATAAGGAGTCATCCCCTCTTCTCTAGCTGGAACTTTATCTAGATGCATGATCATACCTGATCCACTTCGTCCGGCCATCTCAAATGAAGATGAAGTCAAACCAGCTGCACCCATATCTTGAATACCAATAATCAAATCTTCTTTAAACAGCTCTAAACAAGCTTCAAGTAATAGTTTTTCTGTAAATGGATCTCCAACTTGAACTGTTGGTCTTTTGCTCTCACTATCTTCATCAAATGCAGCACTACTCATAACTGCACCACCAAGACCATCTCGTCCAGTTTTACTTCCAACATACATTACAGGGTTACCGATACCCTCTGCTTTTCCAAGAAAAATTTCATCTGATTTTACTAAACCCAATGTAAATGCATTTACAAGGTTGTTTCCAGCGTAACACTCTTCAAATGTTACTTCTCCACCAATAGTTGGAACACCCATACAGTTACCATATCCACCAATACCTTCAACTACACCTCGAAGTAAGTATCTGTGTTTTTTAGCCACTTCACTATCCCCATCAATTCCTGCAAATCGGATTGAGTTCATGTTTGCTATTGGTCTAGCTCCCATAGTGAATACATCTCTTAAGATTCCTCCAACACCTGTTGCAGCTCCTTGATATGGTTCAATAAAACTTGGGTGATTGTGTGATTCCATTTTGAATACTGCAGCGTATCCATCCCCAATATCAATAACTCCAGCATTTTCTCCTGGACCTTGAATAACCCATGGAGCTTTTGTTGGGAAACCATTTAAATATTTCTTACTTGATTTGTACGAGCAGTGCTCACTCCACATCGCAGAAATAACACCGATCTCTACATAATTTGGCTCTCTACCAAGTATTTGTACCGTGTTGTTATATTCCTCTTCAGTCATTGAATGAGCTAACGCAATTTCTAATGGTGATTGTTCAGTTTGCATAGTAGTTTTTACCTTGAATTGTATTTTATAATATCGTGATTATATCCAATTTGGAATTAAAAGGGACTGACTAAAAATATTGGTTATTTATTAAAAGATGTAGCGCTCAAGAAAATATAATCTTTTCCAGTAAGCATCACTCGAAACTTTTTTTGCTGCAGATATTTTTTACAAAAGATCACATCATTAAAAAGTGTTCCTAGCTCACTAAAGTTATAATTAGGTACTTTGGCTCCATAGATCATTTCATCTTCCATCCATCTACAATTTGGAAAACCTAAAATCATAGCCCCATCTTTTTTGAGAAAGTTTTGTACAATATTCATAAACAAGGGTTTGAATTCCAAACTTGCACTTTGGAGTGTTCCAATAGAGATAATAAGATCAAATTCACCTAATTCAAGACTTTCTAACGCATTAATATCATGACAATACAACTTTACATTTGCATCATTTTGAAATTTTTCTTGTGCAGTATCAATGGCACTTTGACAATAATCAATACCAACTAACTCGTGAGCTTTAAAATCTTTGACAGCATGTTTTATCACCTCAAATTCATCACCACTATTGATCCCTAAATTAAGGATTTTCAATCGTTTGTCAATATTGGTATTCTTTAGTGCTTGTTGAAAATAGTATAAAAAGCTTGGATGTTGATTTTTATTGATATTGGCAAAGTGCGAATTTTGCCCATATTTTTCTTCAATATCATTGTTTTTATGAAACGAATTATTAGAATCGAGTTTTTGAAATCTCAAAATCACCTTTCCATCTTCAAGACTTTGAGGCATCAGCAATTTGCATTTAAATATTTGGGCTATTTCAACCCATTTTTTTACTTCATCAGTTTGAATAATACATTCAAATATCTCATGTGAAGCCAATACATTCAGTTGTGTTTCTAAAATATTTAAAACACTAAAAAGGTCATTATTTTTAAATTCAAACATCTTCAAATAATAATACATTCTTGCTTTAAAACGTTTATGGTAAAATATCATCAATATTTATCATAAGGTTTATTATGAACGAAAAAATTTCAATGTTGAAAAAAGAGATTTCAAAAGCGATCATTGGTCAAGAAAACATGATCGATGCACTACTTATTGGGCTTTTTACCAATGGACATATATTACTTGAAGGGGTTCCGGGTTTAGCCAAAACAACCACTGTAAAAGCAATTTCAAATGCACTTGATCTACACTTTAGCCGTGTACAATTTACTCCTGATTTACTTCCAAGTGATATATTGGGAGCTCAAATCTATGATATGAAAACCACTGAGTTCAAAACTAAAAAAGGCCCGATTTTCACAAATTTACTTTTAGCAGATGAGATCAACAGAGCTCCAGCAAAAGTTCAATCAGCACTTTTAGAAGTGATGCAAGAGCGACAAGTAACCTTAGGGGAACAAACCTATAAAATAGACCAGCCATTTTTAGTTCTAGCAACTCAAAATCCAGTGGAGCAAGAGGGAGCCTATAGCCTACCTGAAGCACAATTGGATAGATTTATGTTCAAAATTGTTGTGGGGTACAATACCAAAGAAGAAGAATATGAAATAGCAAAAAAAGTTTCTATGAATACTTTTGAAAGCATTGTTGCTATGATGAATAAAGAAGATATCGAGACGATCAAAAAACTTATTGAAGAAATTCATATCGATAAAGAGTTAGAAGAGTATATCGTAGAACTTATCTTTGCAACAAGAAATCCAGAAAATTATGGACTTGAAGAGATCAAAGATTATATTCAATTTGGAGCAAGTCCAAGAGCGACTATTGATATGTTTAAAGCGGTAAAAGCTAAAGCATTTTTACGAGGGAACGAACACGTCACACCCGTTGATATAGCATTGGTCATCAAAGATACTATGCGTCATAGAATTGTACTAAGTTATGAAGCAGAAGCACTTGGTATCACAACTGATGAAATTATTCAAAAAGTATTAGAGGCAGTACCCGTTCCATAATGAACAAAGTAGTTAAAAAAATACTGATAAAAACGAAAAAAGCAGTATTTAGCGAGATCATCGGAAACAATAATTCTCTTTTTAAAGGGGAAGGATATGACTTCGTAGAGTTACGAGAATATGAAACGGGCGAAGATATCAAAAAAATTGATTGGATGATCAGTGCAAAAATGCAAAAACCATATGTAAAAGTTTTTCATGCACAAAAAGAACAAAATATTGCTATCGTACCACTTTTAAGTGGATCAATGCACTTTGGGACAAGTCAATTCAAACAACAACTTCTCACTGAAGTGTGTTCATTATTAGGATTTTCTTGTATTAAACAAGGCGATCCATTTGTCTCAATGAGTGCCAATGAACAAGTGGAAACGCTGACAAAAAAATCAAAAAAAATATTTAGCGTCTATGAAATGGCGGAAAAAATTGATGCGTATAATTGTTTGCAAAAAAATATCGATTATCCAACTATTACCAAAGAACTATTCAAACATATCAAAAAACGATCGATCATCTTTTTGATTGGTGATTTTTTTGAGATCGAACAACTTGATCTTAGACTTTTGAGTCGTAAGCATGAGGTGATCTGTATCATCATTCGAGATCATTTTGAAGAAGATCCAAAAGAGTTAGGATCAGTACATTTTGTTGATCCATCCAATGCACAAAGCTATGATGGAGTATTAAACAAATCATTGATAAAACAGTATAGACAAAGAATCAAGCAAAATGATCATGTACTTTATGAACATTTTCAATCTTGTGGTATTCGATCAGTCAAGATTTATACCAACGATGATCCAATAGTAAAATTATTAAAGTTGATGCGATGAACCAAGAATTAAAATTACATGATATCAAAGGACTTGTGCAGATACCTGATTATTCATTTATCATCTTTTGTATCCTTGTAGCACTTGGTGTAATTCTCCTTTTATCAATCATCTATTTTATGATTAATTATCTTCGTAATAAAAAACAAAATATCCGAAAAACCTGGTATAACAAACTTGAAAACCTTGATCTAACTGATACCAAAAATGCAGCGTATACCATCACGAAATACGGTTTACTACTTGCACAAAATGAAAGAGAACAAAAGATCATCAAACAAATCATTGTGCAACTTGATGAGCATAAATACAAAAAAGAAGTTCCGCCACTGACCAAACAAATCAAAAGTGAATTTCAAATATTTATGGAGAGTGTAGATGTTTGATCATTTGAGTTTTGAATATCCATGGGTATTTTTATTTATTACGTTCTTTTTGATCTGTAGCAAATTCTGTAAAGCAAAATCAATTTCATACTATATGCCTCATTTACAATTTTTCAATGAAGCCTCACCACTAAATACTCAATTGACCTTTATCCTTAAATGGCTAGTGATCATATTTGCCCTTTTTGCATTAGCAAGTCCTGTAAAACATCTACAAACCATCCATAAAAAAACAGATGGAATTGATATTGTTTTGAGCCTAGACACCAGTGGATCAATGCGTCATGTAGGATTTGATCCAAATAGTCCAACTCTCAATCGTTGGCAAGTGGTTCAAGCAATTGTCAAAGACTTTATTCCAAAAAGAATCAATGACAATATCGCCATTATCGTTTTTGGACGATCCGTTATGACTGCATCCCCTTTGACTTTTGATAAAAAAGCACAACAAAAAATTTTAGAACACCTTGATGTTGGAATTGTAGGAGAAGAAACAGCCTTAATCGATTCGGTGGTCAATAGTGTAAATATTCTAAAAAACTCACAAGCCAAATCAAAAGTACTTATAGTGCTTACTGATGGGGGAGATACGGCAAGTCGCATCCCTGAACAAGTTGCAATAAAAATGGCACAAAAACATAAAATCAAAATTTATACTATTGGAATTGGTCAGATCAATCAAAATCTATTGGTAAGATTATCAAAAGAAACTGAGGGGAGCTTCTTTCAAGCAAACTCTAAAAATGATCTACAAGATATCTATGACCAGATCAATCTATTAGAAAAGACAAAAATAGAACAAAACAAAATCGTACTTAAAGAGTACTATTTCTTTTATCCATTATTTTTAAGTGTGATGTGTTTGATTTTATTGATTTATTTTAAAAATAGACGAGGTGAATTTTAATCTTCTAGATTTAATTCTACTAGATTTTTAGCGGCTTCTTTACTTCCATTATTTTTAGCTACAACAAACCAATGTTTGGCTTGGTCGATATTTTTCTCAATACCATCACCGTAATAATACATCAATGCTAAATTATTTTGAGAAAAGATATTCCCATCATACGAAGCTTTTTCAAACCAATAAAAGGCTTTTTGATAATCTTGTTTCGTCCCTTTTCCATTTAAGTATAAAAGTGCTGTATTGTGTGCTGCTATCATATGTCCAGATCGAGCAGCTTTTCTAAACCAAAAAAAAGCTCTTTGAAAACTTTGATATGTTCCCATTCCATTCAGATAGAGCCATCCAGTGTTATATTGCGAGTCAACATACCCTGCAAGTGCAGACTTTCTAAACCAATAAAACGCTTTGATGTGATCTTGCGTTGTTCCTAAAGCATTTTTATACATCATTCCCACATTGTATTGGGCTTTAATATCTCCAGCTCTAGCAAGGGTCAAAAATGTTTTATATGCTTCTTCATAATTTTGATTTTTTAATTGCTCAATTGCCGTATCAAAATCTTCTGCATTTAACGAAAGAATCAAAAAGAAAGCAATAAAAAATTTCTTGATCATGTTTTTGTTTTCACTTTTATTGCTTTTGGATCGAACAATTCTTTGGCTCTATTGAGCATTGGAGAATTTAATATATCTTCTATTTGTAACTCTTGTTGTGCCATATTCTGTTTTTCATTGATCACATCACCCATACTGGCAACACATCCCGAGCTTTGCATCTCAATATCTTCGATCATTGATCCAGAATCATTATGAGGGGGTTCTTCCTCTATTATTGGTGGTTCATCAGTTGGCGCTACTGTAGTTTTAGGTTCTTCAACCCTGTGCTTTTTTTCAAACTTAATCTCAATGTCTTCATTATATACTTCCATAATGATCATTTTGATATTTGCCCAGAATTTTTTCAATAAATCTCTACATTTACCTTCAGCATAAGTATCTATTGTCAAGCAATTGTTTTCATAAGAGTTATAGACAAAGTTATGCTCAAAACATTCACCTAGATCATGGTTTTTATCATAAATCATATCAATTAATGTTTCATATAATGTTTCACCCTGATCAACAACAACTGGCTCTGGTTCAACTATTGGTTCTGGTATTGGTTGAATAATAGGTTCAACTATTACTTGTGGTTGGAGTTCAACCTCTTGTACTTGTGCAACTTCTTGAACAGTCTGTTGAACTGGTGTTGGTTGAACAGTTGGTTGTTGTACTGGTGCTACAGCTTGAACTGGCGTTGGAGTTGCTTCAATACTATGAATTTGATCAATTAGTTCATCTACTGACTTGAGTTTTGTTGCTTCCACTAATTTTGAAAGCATTAAAATAAGTACAAATCCACTATCACTATTCAATGACAAAAGATGTTTCGCATCAGCAAAAACTCTAAAAAATCGATCATATAATAGTACATCAAACTTTGGATCATTGTGTAACATTCTCTCTTTAAGATAAATTGTCATCTCATCTATTACCAATGCAGCTTCATACTCTTGAAGTATTTTTAACATTGGTCTAAAGTCTTGCCCACTAAGAATAATATCAAAAAGTTGTGTAAGAATTTGAGGATCAAGAAGACCTAGCATTTGAGTTACACCAGCTGTATTGATCTTTCCTTTAGAAAAGATGATCGCTTGATCAAGTAATGTTAAAGTATCTCTTAATGACCCTTGTCCACTTCGTGTTAAAATTGCCAATGCTTCTTTTTCAAATTCAATATTTTCTTGATGTAAAATATGACTTAGATGATGCATTACATCAGTATCACTAATTCTTTTAAATCTAAAATGTTGCGTTCGGCTCAAAATTGTTGCAGGTAATTTTAATGGATCAGTCGTTGCAAGTATAAACTTTACAAACCCTGGAGGTTCTTCGAGTGTTTTTAAAAGTGCATTAAATGCCTGAGAAGTAAGCATATGTACCTCATCGATGATAAATACTTTAAATCTTCCCGAATTTGGCTTGTATTTTGTATGTTCGATCAGGTCTTTGATATCATCAATTCCACGATTTGAGGCTGCATCCATCTCTATAATATCTAGATGTCTATTTTCATTTGCCCCAATACAATTAGCACATACTTCACAAGGTTTTGATGTTGGTCCATTATCACACAAAAGTGATTTAGCCATAATCCTTGCCGTTGAAGTTTTACCACTTCCTCTAAGTCCACTTAATAAATACGCATGAGAGAGTCGTTTACTATCTAAAGCTAAAGATAGAGTTTGCGAAATTGTTGATTGTCCTATGAGATCTTCAAACCGTTTTGGTCTATACTTTAGTGCTAAAACTCTTGATGCATCATTCATCAATCAAACCTTTCAACCATGATTTTGCTACTTTTCTCAATCCTTCAGGGTTTTCTGAAGCGAAAAAAGAGACTTTTGTTTTTTCAAATTTTTTATCGTACTGATGAGTATCTTTTAAATAATGCACAATCGCATTACCTGAATGAATTGTTTTACAACCATCAAAATAGTTTGCAATTTTTTCTTCAATATGTGGGAAATGAGTACATCCTAAGATCACTGCATCCACATCTTTTAATTCTTGAAAATAGTAATCCATAGTTGCATCCAATATAGGACCTTCAAAAATACCTTCTTCTACAATTGGTACAAATAGACCCGTTGCTTTTGAAACAATATTTGTATATCCCGTTTGTGAGAGTTCATTTGCATATCGATTTGTTGAGATCGTTCCTTTAGTTGCAATTACTAATATCTTTGCATCTTTGTCTTGAATACTTTGTTGTACTGCCATTACTCCAGGAGCTATAACACCCACAACTGGAATACTCGCAACCTCTTTAAGTTCTTCTATTGCAAATGCACTTGCAGTGTTACATGCTACAATGAGCATATCAATATCAAAGTTTTTGTAAAATTCTAAAGCTTCAAGAGAATATCGAATGATGGTATTTTTGTCTTTTCCACCATAAGGAACTCTAGCAGTATCCCCATAGTAAATGATCTCTTCAAAAAGTTTTTCTTCAAGCAGTGATTTAACAACTGTTAAACCACCAATACCACTATCAAAAACCCCTACTTTCAATCTCTACTACCCTACTCATTCATAGAATTAAAAAATTCTTCATTGTTTTTTGTTTTTTGAAGTTTTGAATATAGGAATTTTAATGCTTCTACTTCATCCATTGAAGCAATCGCATTTCTAAGAATCCAGATTTTTTGTAATTGATCAGGCTTCAATAATAACTCTTCTTTTCTAGTACCAGATTTAATAATATCAAGTGCTGGATACACTCTTCTATCTGAAGCTTTTCTACTTAATACAACTTCCGAGTTACCTGTTCCTTTGAACTCTTCAAAGATAACTTCGTCCATTTTTGAACCAGTTTCAATTAATGCAGTTGAGATAATAGTTAAAGATCCACCCTCTTCAATATTTCTTGCAGCACCAAAGAATCTTTTTGGTTTGTGTAATGCATTTGCATCAACCCCACCAGAAAGTACTTTACCACTACTTGGAGTTACAGTATTATATGCTCTTGCGAGTCTAGTGATAGAATCAAGTAAAATAACAACATCTTTACCCATTTCTACCATCCGTTTTGCTTTTTCGATCACCATCTCAGCAACTCTAACATGCGAAGTTGCAGGAAGATCAAATGTAGAACTGTATACTTCTCCCTTAACACTTCGTTGCATATCTGTTACCTCTTCAGGTCTTTCATCAATAAGTAATACAATCAATTGAGCTTCTGGATGGTTTCTTGAAATACCATGTGCTAACTCTTTAAGTAGTTCTGTTTTACCACTTTTAGGAGGAGCAACAATCAAACCTCTTTGTCCTTTACCCATTGGTGCAAAAATATCAAGCATTCGACCTGTTAATTTTGATGGATCATACTCAAATGTAAATTTATCTAATGAATACAACGGTGTTAAGTTATCAAAAAGTGGTCTTTTCTTTGACTCTTGAATAGGCAGATAATTCAATGCTTCAATTTTTAATAAAGCATAGTATTTCTCCTTATTTTGGTCATTGTTTGGAGGTCGTACTTGACCAGTAACAATATCCCCTGTTCTTAGAGCAAATTTTCTGATTTGTGTTGCACTCACATATGCATCATTGCTTGTATCACTAAAGTTACCATCTAGTGCTCGCAAGAATCCAAATCCACCATCTTTAATTTCAAGAATACCAGTAAATAAAATATATCCACCTTGATCTGTTTGAGCTTTGAGTATCTCAAACATCAACTCTTGTCGTTTTAATTCTGCTGGGTTTTCAACAGATAGTTCATCTGCTATTTTTAACAAATCTTCCAAGCTTTGAGCTCGAAGATCTTCTATTTTAAATCCTTCAACTGGGACATGTTTACGAACATTGTTTTTTTTCGTTTGTGTAGTTCTTTTAGTTTTTTGATTTGCTTCTTCCATCAGCAATAAGTACCTTTTGTAATTTTGTAGATTTTCCTAAATGTGTTAAGGGGTGTCTTTCGACACGACGTAGATTAAATTTAAATTTTATGTGTAATTTTAGTATGTTCTATGTTATATGTCAATAAAGTATCAGGAAAGTTCCCGATACTTTTTGAAATTTATTAAAATGCTGCAATATGATCAGCTAATGCATCCATATCTGCTTCAGATAATTTTGCAACTTGACCTAACATTACACCTTTCATAGTTCCACCATATGTTCCAGCTTTATATCCTTTAAGAGCTTCAGCAATTTTTGCTGCATCCCAATCTTTGATAATCGCTGATTTCCCTAAAGCTGCTTTTTCTGCATTTGCACCATGACATGAAGCGCATGCTACAAATAATTTAGTTGCATCTACACTTGGAGCTGCTGCTTCAACTGGAGCAACCTCTTCAGCTTTTGGAGCTTCTGTTGCAGTAGCTTCTTCTACTGCAGCTGTTGCCGCTGCTGCTGCACCTGCAGCTACTTCTTTAGTTACTTCTACAGTTTCTTCAACTTTTTGCTCAACTGCTTCAACTGCATCTGTTGCAGCGTCTGTAGCTTGTTCAACAACTTCAGCTGCTGCTTGTGTTGCATCTTCAGTCGCTTCTGCTGCTACATCAGCTACATCACTTGCAACCTCTTGTGCATCTTGAACAGCTTCTTGTGTTGCCGCTGCAACATCGTTAGCAGTTTCTTTTACCTCTTCAACAGCAGTTTGAGTAGCCTCAGCAGCTTGTTCCATTGCTGTTGGAGCCTTTTCTTCTTGTGCAACTGGTGCAGTCGATTGTGCTGAAGATTTATCATCTCCACATCCAGTGAATAATACCGCAGCTGCTGCTACGCTAATTAAGAATTGTTTATTTAACATTTATTTTTTCTCCCATAATGTTCCAAGGGGTGTATCCATAATAGTAAACCCCATGTTAATAATTTTGAACCTTATTTTATCAGATTCTTCATAATTTTTTGCTTTTTTCGCTTCATTTCTTTCAAAAATTAACTGATTTATCAAATTTTTAGTCTCTTCATCAACTCCAAATTGAAAATACTCATATGGATTTTTCACTCCAAAACCTAAAATTTGTTCAATAAATTCAAGATTTGCAATTATCTCTTTTTTCAATGCTTTATTTTTTTCATTCTGATCTAATGATTCATTACTCTCATTAACAAATTCATCAATAAAAGCTAAAGCCTTAGAGGTATTTAAATCGTCATTTAAGGAATCCAATATATTTTGTTTGAACAGCTTGTTTGCAACTGAACCACTTCCCCCAAATACTCTTTTTTTGAGTCGGTATATTTTATCAAGTCTTCTTTTACTACTTTCTAAATCTTCTTGAGAAAATGAAAAATCTGCACGATAATGAGCTGTTAACATATAAAATCGAATCACTTCACCATCATAATGTTGTAATGCATCTTTTAGGAAAAAACTATTTCCTAATGACTTACTCATTTTTTCACCATTGATATTGACAAATCCATTATGGATCCAATATTTTGCTAATTCTTGATTTTTACTACATCGTGTCTGTGCTGCTTCATTTTCATGATGTGGGAACAGTAGATCAGCACCTCCTCCATGAATATCAATAGCATACTCACTATTTTTATGTGCTAAATGTTTATCGATCATAGCACTACACTCAATATGCCAACCTGGTCGTCCTTTTCCAAAAGGAGCTTCAAAAGTCACATCATCATTGAATTTCCACAAAGCAAAATCTTTTGAATCTCTTTTTTGTGTGTTTTGTTCTACTCTTGATTGATTGTTACTATCATCACATCTATGGCTTAACGTTCCGTATGCATTATCTTTTGTTGTATCAAAATATACCCCATCATCAATGATATAGGCAATATCTTTATCAATAAGTTCTTGGATCATATCGATCATCGCTTGAAGATTTTGGGTTGCTTTTGGTTCAAGTGTATTTTCCAATACATTCAAACTTTTCATATCTGAAAGATAACTATCTATATAATATTGAGTGATCTCTTCTAATGATTGTCCTGTTTGATCCATTTTTTTAATGATCTTGTCATCTATGTCGGTGAAATTTTTTGTCATTGTTACATCATAACCATTCGCTTTTAGCACCCTATGTAAAAGATCAAATACGATTGCGCTTCTTGCATGACCTAAGTGTGCATCATCATAAACCGTTGGTCCACATACATACACTCTTACATCATTATTGGCTATTGGTTCAAATAAAACTTTTTCACGTTTAACTGTATCAAACAAAAATAAAGGCATTATATTTCCTATTTAAATAACGCTTCTAGAGATGCTGTATCAGCTGTTTTTGTTTCAGTGCTTTGATCATCAACTGATCCAACAGTTGGTAATTCAGCTTCAACTTCATTCAATTCAATATCATATTTTGTTAACATTGAAGTTAATCGGATATTTAATCCAGCTTTTCCAATTGCTTTACTTTTTTGATCACTTGAAATTGTAACGACCGCTTTTCCTTTTTCAATTACACTTCCATTTTCTTCATCATATTTTATTGGAGTGTTGATCTTTACACTTTTGATCATTGCTGGACTTAATGCTCTACTAATAAACATTTCTGGAATCGGTGAAAATTCAACACAATCGATATTTTCTCCATTAAGTTCTTCACTCACTGCACTAATTCTTACCCCTTTTACTCCAACAACAGAACCAATTGGATCAACTCCAACTTCATTCGTACTAAGTGCAATTTTTGCTCTACTACCAGGGATTCTAGCACAAGATTCAACAACAACTCTTTCATCTTTAAGTTCTGGAACTTCAAGAGCTAGAAGTGCTTCAAGGAATCTTGGACTTGTTCGTGAAAGTTCAACAATTAGTCCATGAGTTTTATCAATTTTAACTGCTCGAACCACTGCCTTTACAACATCACCAACTTTAAATGATTCCCCTTTGATTCTATTTTTTCTTGGCATCATACCTCGAACTTCAGAAAATTCAACAAAAGTATTTTCACTTCTATCAACACTAGTTACCATTGCGGAAATGATCGTTCCAACTTTTGCTTGGTATTTTGAGAATAAGTTATTTTCAATAAATCTTTGTAATTTATATTCCAAATTGCTCATCAAAATAGTTGCAGCATTTCTTCCCATATCTTCAAATTCTAGGTCATACTGTAATGTATCTCCAACTTCAAGATCAGGATCAACTTCTTTTGCTTCTTCTAAACTAATAAAGTTTTCTGGATTGATTGGTCTTTCATCTTCATCAAGTTCAAGTCCACTTAGTTTTGGATCATTGTTATCTAGTACAACAATCTTTTGAAATAATTTTAATTTTTTATTCTCTCTATCGATTTCTGCATCATATTCAAGTGTTGCATCAATCATTTTTTTAGCTGTTTGAACAAGCGATTCTTTTAACGCCTCTTCAACATTTTCAATTTTTAAACCTTTTTCATATGCAATAGAATCTAAAATATCTATTATCTTATCCATTCATTCTTCCTTTTTTGACACTGAAATAGTTATAGGATTTAAGGTATCTGGCAATCTATAGATACCACTATTTAATGTGTTAGATGCGTATTATAACAAAATCTGCTTTTATAAAAATTAAAGTAGAATTGTTGTATTATATCTGCTTTATATAATTAATGAAGGATGTATAAAGATGGATTTACTTTTAGCTAGAAATGAACTGAATGAAAAACCAAAAAAAGTTAAATTAGATAAACTGAAAGAAGAAGTAAGTAAAACTGGTGAAAAAATCTTTTATTTTGACAAAGACAACTCACACAAAGATATGATGAGCATTGTTGATACTTTCGAAGAAGAAGGTTACAATGTATACTTTAGAGAGATCAAATACGGTCTTGCAGATGATGAATATATGTACGAGGTACATGTATTATAATGAAAAAACTTTTCATTGAAACTCTTGGGTGTCAAATGAACACCCGAGATACTGAACACATTATTGCCGAACTCAACACCCACAAAGACTACGAAACCACTGACAAACTAGAAGAAGCAGATTTAATTATAATCAACACTTGCTCTGTAAGAGAAAAACCTGTACAAAAACTTTTCTCTGAACTTGGAATGTTTAATTCTAAGAAAAAAGAGGGAGCCAAAATTGGCGTTGCAGGATGTACTGCAAGTCATTTAGGAAAAGATATAATTAAGCGTGCTCCTTATGTTGATTTTGTTGTTGGTGCTAGAAATGTTTCAAAGATCAAAGATATTGTTGAGACAAAAGGTGCTGTAGAAATCGATATCGATTTTGATGACACCACTTACGAATTTGCAAACTATAGACAATCAAAATATAGAGCGCATGTAAATATCTCTGTAGGTTGTGACAAAGAATGTACGTACTGTATCGTTCCAGCCACACGTGGCGATGAGATATCAATCCCTCAAGAACTTATTGTTGCTGAGATCAAAAAATCGGTTGCCAATGGAGCACAAGAAGTATTTTTACTAGGACAAAATGTTAATAGCTACGGAAAACGATTTTCAGATGGTAGAGAAAAGTCAACCTTCACAAAGCTACTTCAAGAAGTAAGCCAAATAGATGGTTTAGAGCGAATTCGATTTACTTCACCACATCCATTGCATATGGATGATGAATTTATTGAAGAGTTTGCTAGTAATCCAAAAATATGTAAACAAATTCATATGCCACTACAAAGTGGATCAACGTCTATTTTAAAAGCTATGAAACGAGGATATACTAAAGAGTGGTTCTTAAATCGTGCAGCCAAAATCAAGGCACTTGTACCAAATGTACGAATCAGTACAGATATCATTGTTGCATTTCCAGGTGAAACTCAAGAAGATTTTGAAGACACACTTGATGTAATCAATCAAGTACAGTTTGATCAAATATTTAATTTCAAATATTCACCTCGACCACATACTGCCGCACTCAATCTCACTGATACCATTGATGATGAAACAGGTTCAAAAAGGTTGATTGAAGTGATCGAACTACATAAATCGTATGTTCAACCAAAACTAGCACAAAATATTGGTTCAACAATGCAAGTATATATTGAAGAACTCCGTCCAAATGGTGAAGTATCAGGATATACTGATAACTACTGCCAAGTATTTTTAAATGGGAGTGAAGAACTTCTTGGAAAGTTTGTTGATGTAAAGATCACTGAAGCAACACGAACAAATCTAAAAGGTGAACTAATTTAAAATGAAAAACTGGCTTACATTTACAGTAGTGCCTTATCTAGTAAATTTACTAGTTCGATTTATTTATCTTACCAATAAAAAGAACTTTCATGTTCCAGATGAAGTTCCAAATTCTTCAGTCATATTTGCTATGTGGCATGGAGAATTACTGATGCAACCATACAACTGTAAAAATCTCAAGCCAGAACCCTTACATGCGATCATTAGTCTACATAAAGATGGAAGAATGATCTCAAAAACTGTTGAATTTTTAGGTGTTGAAACTATTGATGGAAGCAGTAGTAAAGGGGGAACAAAAGCCCTTATGAATGCAATCAAAGTTCTTAGAAAAGGGGAAAATGTTGCCATTACTCCTGATGGTCCAAGAGGACCACGACATTCTGTAGCCAATGGTCTTATCGCTCTAGCTCAAAAAACAAATTCACCAATTATTGCAGTAAATGTTCAGCCAACCAAATATTGGCAATTTAATTCTTGGGATAAATTTATTGTTCCAAAACCATTTGGAACAATTGACTTTTATGCTTCAAAACCTTATAATGTTACCCAAATGGATTTTGAAGAGGCGAGAAGTTTTATCCAAGCCAAAATGATGGAAAAGGCCATAGAGTGAGTACCCAAAAACAGTACGTCAATATTGTCAAACATGCAAAACAATTAAAAGTTGATAATCAAATTTTAGATGAAGATTTCAATATTCAATCAAATGAACAATCAATTTTCATCAATGAAGAAGAGCATCTAGCTGAAGATGCTGTATTCAAAATAGCAACATTAGATCAAAACATTCACAATACCTATTTAACTACATTACTTTATAATGATTCACAAAAAATTCTTAATAATGATGATGAAGAATTAGAACTAGACGAACATGCTCCACTCAATGACAAGCAAAGTATCACTTGTGATAAAAATCTTTTATTTGAAACGCAACACTATTTTCAACGAACTGGGATTGATTATATTTTTTCACCTTATAGTTTGTTATATCTACACGCAATCCAAACAACTACTAGCAATAGACTCAATATCTTAATCTTAGAAAATAAAATATATTTTATGATTCTCAATGATGATAATCTTGTGATCTATTCTCAAATCAAGAACATGACCTCATTTGAAGATATCAAAGATTCAGATTTTTATGAAGATCAAATCGATAGACAAAAACTTT
>JBNLDA010000015.1:0-20202 GCA_050304095.1 Arcobacteraceae bacterium
AGATTTTAAATGCCATATCAAAAGCTTATATGAATGAAGGGATCGAGCAAAAAACAAAAGTTGCAGAACTCACGCTTGGATTTATTGATTCTCAATTAGATTCTATCAATACAAATCTAAAATCATCTGAATCAAGTTTAGAGAAATACAAATCTAAAAATGATGTAGTAAATATAACTGGTCAAGCTACACTTGCAACATCAAGGATCGCAGATTATGAAGCACAATTACTGGAGCTTCAAACTGAAATCGATATTTTAAACAATCTCAAACACTTCATAGAGAAAAATGAAAATCTCTCGGGTATGACTGTTGGAATGATCAATTTTGCAGATACTACCCTCTCATCACTTGTAAGTAAACTTCAAACCCTTACACAAACAAGAAACGATATGCTTATAGATTTTACAGAGCTTCACCCAGAAGTACAAAAGATTACAAAAAATATCCTCTCTATGAGAAGGATGATCAAAAGTGCACTCAAAAGTAGTTTAGGTCAACTCTATCAAAGGAAAGCATCACTAAAAGGTATGATTAAGAAATACAATTCTTCATTAACAAATCTTCCTACACAAGAAAAAGAATTGACTCGTCTGTCGCGACTATTTAATGTCAATGAAAAGATATATGAATACTTGCTTCAAAAAAGAGCTGAAACAGCCATCATGAAATCTTCAACAATCTCAAATGCTAGAGTATTGGATGCAGCTAAACTAGAACCAATCCCAATCAAACCAAAACGAAAATTGATTGTGCTTGTAGGATTGATCTTGGGATTTATTTTAGGAATTGCTTACGCCTTTTTGAGAGAGTTTATGGTCTACACTGTAACCAATGCTGAAGAAGTAGAAAAACTCACTTCACTACCATTATATGGAGCAATACCACTAAATAAAAACGAAAAAACAGAAAATATATTTGCTGAAGCCTTTAGAAATATCCGTACAAATTTACAATTTTTACCAGGATCAACAAAAAATCAAATTATCTCTATCACTTCATCAGTTTCTGGTGAAGGAAAGACCACGATAGTTGCAGGCTTGGGTGCAATTCTTGCTAAAAGTGATAAACGAGTCATTATCCTTGATCTAGACCTTAGAAAAGCAAGTTTACATAAAAATTTTGAACTATCTAATAATATAGGTATGAGCAATATACTTACAGGACAAAATAAAATCAAAGACGTGATTAAAAAAACTGATACTGACAACCTAGATATCATCACTACAGGACCACTTCCACCAAATCCATCGGAGCTAATTTTAACTGATCTTTTTGAAGAGATGTTGGGAAAACTACGAGCTGAATATGATTATATTTTGATCGATACTCCACCAGCTGGTTTGGTAACAGATGCTGTGATCATAATGAACCATTCAGATATCTCATTTGCAGTAGTTCGATCTCAATATACAAGAAAAGAGTTTGTAAAAAATATCGATCGACTTTCAAAAGATCATTCACAAAATAGAATGGGAATTATCCTCAATGGGATCCAAATAGGTGCACAATATGGTTATGGATATGGTGCAAGTTATGCTTATGGGTACGGTAACTCGAAGTATTATCAAAATAGGAAATAAACATGAACGAGCAAGAAGAGAAAAGACAGATTATTAAAAGCTTGATACCAGAAGCTATTTTAAGACCTTTAACACCAAAAGCACAAAATAGTATTAAAAAAGCACATTACAATCATGAATTTGTTTCCATCTTCCAATTTCCCTTTAGTCTAGGAAGAGAAGCTCGTATGCAATATGTTGATGGGGAAATCATCATCAATGAAAGACATAAACTTGGTCATGAACCAAATAATGACCTCTATCTAGTTGATGATGAGCAATTCTTACAAATCTCTAGAGAACATTGCAAAATCATTCGAAGAGATGATGGTTATGTAGTAATAGATAGAGGAAGTGCTTGTGGATGTAGTATCAATGCTATTCAATTTGGTGGCAATGATATGATTGATGAACATCCATTAAGTGATGGTGATATACTTACCTTAGGTACTGATGAGTCATTGTATCAATTCAAATTTATTATACTAGGGGATGATTATAGATAATCGTTTTTGATATTATTGAGTGATAAAAGTTTTTGAAAATTCTTATCACTTACGACTTGAGAATAAGAATCTAAATATTTGTGACTATGGATATCACTTCCTACAAAATCTACTAATCCCTCTTTGAGAACTATTTCTACTGCTTTTTTAACACTTTTTCCATAAAAAGCAGCATAAGAGTTTGCATTGATTTGTAAAAGTAATCCCATATCTTTAAGCCTATGGTATTGCTCTTTTGAATAATAAAACTTGTATCGTTCTGGATGAGCAAGAATTGGTTTATATCCATTTTCAATAAGCTTGTGTACTGTTTGTTCTAATCCAAGTGGTGAAGTATAATATGATAATTCAAATAAAATATGATTATCTCCAAATGTCATCAGTTGTTTTTGGTCAATAAGTTCAAGAAAATGCTCATCATAATAATATTCTGAAGCAACTTGTAGGTCTATATCTATCTTTTGATTATTCAACTCAGCCACAAGCTTTTCATACGCTTCTTGAATATTTTGTTTTGTATTTGCATATCGATGAGACATGATATGTGGAGTAGTAATGATTTTTTTGATCCCAATCTCTTGCAATCCTAGTATGATCTCTATTGCTTCTTCTATAGATTTTACACCATCATCAATTGATGGGATCAAATGAGAATGCAAATCAGTTCTGAAGCTGATAGATTCAGAAGCTGATTTTTTAAAAGTATTAAGTATCTTAGATATCATTGTATCTATAGTTTATCAACAATCTTCATTAAAAAAGATGCACTTGTTTTGGCTGAACTTTTCAAGAACTCATCAAAATCAAATCCTGCATCCATATCAGCTGCATCAGAAATTGCTCGAAGAATAAAACAAGGCACATTCAACGCATCACACACAACAGCAACACTAGCACCTTCCATTTCAAGTGCATCGGCACTAAATGTTGATTCTATAAACTCTTTTCGCTCAACAGAATGTACAAATTGATCACCAGTTGCAATCGTTCCCTCAATAAGTTTAATACCATTTTCTTGAGCTACTTCTAAAGCTACTTGTCGTAAACTATTGTCTGTTTCAACAAATACTTTTCCACCAGGAACAAATCCATGAGGATGACCAAACGCCGTAATATCTAGATCATGTTGACAAAGTTTGTCTGCAATAATCATATCGCCTATTTGAAGCTCAGGATTAATAGCTCCTGCAACTCCAGAAAATAGTAAAGTATCGCAACCAAATTTTTCAATCATTGTAGATGCAGTGAGACTAGCAAATACTTTTCCTATCTTACTATATGCGATCACCACATCAAGATCATTGTATTTTGCTTCATAATAAATATTATCTGCAAATTGTGTTTTTTTTACATCTTTAAAATATTCTAAAAGAGGTTCTATCTCCTCTTCCATAGCTCCCATAATAGCAAGTTTAGTCATTGATAACTTCCAATGTTGCTTCTAAAGTCTTCATATCTGAAACATTATGAGTTGGTGTATCTTTAGCGATTTTTCGGTTCAATCCTTTTAAAACTGCCCCATTTCCAAACTCAATAAATGCATCAACATTATCTGCATTTGCTGCAATTGAATGTTTGTATTTTACTGGACTTGTAAGTTGACGTCCTAGCAGATCAATTGCTTCAGCTTTTGTGTTATAAGCACTTGCAGTAACATTTGAGATTACTGAAGTTTCAAAGTTTTCTGTAACAAATTGTTCTAAATATGGATTTAACTTTTCAACTGCAGAATTTAATAGTTCACAGTGACTTGCTACACTCATATCAAGAACTAATGCTCTTTTTGCTCCTGCTTCTTTATAAATATCAGCTAATGCTTCAAGATCAGCTTTGATCCCTGCAACTACAATTTGTCCATCCATATTATAGTTTGCTGCCCAAATCTTTTTCCCTTGCTCTCTTTGAGCTTCAGTCATAGATTCAACAGTTTCATCATCAAGTCCAACAAGTGCCATCATTCCTGCACCTGCTCCTGCACAAGCCTCAGTCATGAATAGTCCTCGTTTGTGTACAAGTTCAACGGCATCAAGATAATCCATTGCTCCACTTGCAACTAATGCTGAAAACTCACCTAAAGAGTGTCCTAAAACAAATTCTGGAGCAATATCACATTTTTCTTTGAATATTGCAAGTGCAATGCAACTTACCAATAAAATAGCTGGTTGTGTGTATTGCGTTTGTCCTAAAAGATCATTTTCTTCAAATAAAAGGTTTTCAAAATCGATCCCTAGTCTTTCACTTGCTTTTGCAATCATATCTTTTGCTATATCACTGTTATCAAAAAAATCTTTACCCATTCCTACTGATTGACTCCCCTGTCCAGGGAAAATAAATGCAATTTTTTTCATATTTTATTACTCCATATACTATTAAAATTTTAATGATTATATCCAATATGCCATAAAAAAAGCTCCTATTTCCAATTGGAAAATAGAAGCTTTAGAATCTCTATAATTATAGGATATTAGCTGTTTTTACAACCTTCTCCATCATGTCCACCACAACATTCATGTTCTTCACCGTGTTTTTCACCTTCACAACAAGTTGTTTGTGCATCGTGTCCACCATCAGTTCCACAGCTTCCACCACCACAACAGCTTCCACCCATTGCAGCTAATCCACCAACTACACCAGTTTGTACTTCTTCTTCTGTTGCTGCTCTTTCACTTAAGATTGCAACTGTGAACATTAATGTTCTTCCAGCCATTGGATGATTGAAGTCAATAGTTACTTCATTATCATCAAATGATTTAACTGATACTTGAACTGTTTCACCTTGCTCACCAGTTCCGTATAATGTCATACCTTCAACAATATCAATTCCAGCGAATTGCTCTTTTGGTAATGTTTGAATTGCTTCATCATTATATTCACCATAAGCTTGTTCAGGTGCTACTAAAACATCAGCATTTTCTCCAGCTTCCATAGTTACAAGTTTTTCTTCCAATCCTGGAATAATTTGACCTTTTCCACTAACGAAATCTAGTGGGTGTCCTCCTACATTTGAATCTAATTGTTCACCTGTATTTGCATCTTTTAATGTATATTCAATTGAAATTACTTTATTGATTTCTACTGACATAGTAAGTATCCTTTGTGTGTTTGTTTAAAATATTTATTACAGTTTTTTCTTAGCGATTTTTGCTTCTTCTGAGTTTCCGTATACATTGATCAATGTATTGTAGAAATTAGATGCATTATCTATGTCACCTGTTTTTTCAAAAGAGATCGCACTGTGTAGCAATAGTGTTGGCATCCAACTTGCTTTATCATATAACATTGCAGATTGTTTAAAATATTTGATCGCATCGTCATACTTCTTTCTATAGTACCAAATTTCACCTAAATAAAAATTTGATTCTGCAGGCTTATAGTTTTTTTCAAGTAAAGCTTCAAAAATTGGAATTGCGTATTTGTAGTATTGTTTTTCATAATGAGCTTTTGCTTCAGCCATTAGCTCTTTATTTGATTTAGAACTATCAATATTTGAGTCAGATTTTTTTTCTGCTGGTTTACTGCTAGTAGTTTTTTTACCATTTGCAAATTGTTGCATATTGAGTTCAAACTCTTTAGCAGATACATATTCTTTATTGATTTTATTCACTAAATTCGTTACTTGCTTTAATGAAGATTTTAATGCAGCAATATTTTTGTTGCTCTCTTCTTGCATTTGCATCAATTGATTCAAGATATCCTTAATATCTGTGATCTCTTGATCTCGTGTTGTTTTATCTTCAATGATATTATTTACATTTCTCACTGCATCATTAAGCTTTCGGCTATCAGATTCATAAACAGATTCAATACCATCAAGTCTAGAATTGATTGAATCGATTTGTTCTTTAACAGTTTTGACCTTATTGTCAATGCTACCTAATTGTTTTTTATTTTTGAGAATATATTTTTCACTTGAAGTCAAACCGTATGGTTTATCAGAATCAAGGTCTCCAGCACCAAATACTGAAACCTCTTGTGCATTACCACATAGTAGTAATGCACCTATGAAGGCAATATGTTTAATCATATAATTATTGAGCTAATTTAAATTCAACTCTTCTGTTTTGTGCTCTACAATCTTCACTTAAGTCTGTAGCACAAACTGGGTTACTTTCACCTAAACTTACTGTTGCAATGTTGTCTGAAGAGATTCCGTCAGCTACTAAAGCATCTTTAACAGCTTTTGCTCTTTTTAGACCAAGTGCAAAGTTGTACTCATCTGATCCGAATGCATCACAGTTACCTTCTAACTTAATTCCATGGCTAGTTAAATTAGCTAATGCACTTGAGTTATTTGTAACAGTTGCTCTTGTATCTTCAGTTAAGTTATACTTATCAAATCCAAAATATACTGATCTAACTGAGTTAATGATCGTCTCATCAGTTACCGCTTCTTCAGTATTAGCTACCATTTGATCCATTGGCTCTGGTTGTTGTGCAACTTCTTGTTTTACTTCTTCTTTTTCTGGCTCAACTTGCTTTTGGCTACAACCAGTGAATAACAATGCTGACGCTAATAATGCGTAAAAACCGATTTTTTTTGTATTTGTCATGAAAATGTCCTTTTTAAAAACTTGTTACATTATTCTAGTTAACTAAAACTTAAAATAGAGTAATTTACCAGTCAATTGATTGTAATTTTCCACTTTTTAAAGGGAATAAGAACGATTTGTTATAATTTAATCGTATCACACCAAGTGAACTTTTTCCATTATAATTTTTTGTATACAAAATAGTTTCACCATCTGCTGAAAACTTTGGAAACTCATTTTTCCCAGTTGTAGTTAATGGTCTTATATAGTCACTACTTGTTGAGATTAAATATAAATTAAAAGTGTTATAACCAAACTCTGTTGCAGATTCTCTACTTGTGTACACGATATAATTTTTGTGTGTAGTACATGAGTTATTGTCTCTTCCGTGATATACTAATCGTTCAATTCCTCGCTCACCAACTTTTTTTGCAAAAATATTAGGTTTTCCAAGTCTATCAGAAACAAATACCACTTTAGAATCATTCTCAACATATTGACCACCTACATCAATCCCAGAATATGTAGTAACTCTTTTTGATTTTTTTGTTTTGAGATTCATCTCATAAATATCTGGTAGTCCATTTGGAGCCATTGTAATTAAAGCTTTTGATCCATCTTCACTTACATCTGAACACACGATCATTCCATCACTTTTTGCAATTGCTTCTCTTTTTCCACTGTAAAGATCATATTTATATAGTTGTGGTAAAAATCCATTATAGCTTGTATAAAAAAAGCTTTTTTGAGCATTTGAAGCCCATTTAGGGAATAGATTTAATCCCCCTTTGATGATCACTTTTTTATACGTTAAAGTATAATCAGAGATCACGATCTCACTTGTTCTTGTTCCTGTGTATTGTGCAAAAACTACAAAGCGATCCATCCAATCTATACTTGGAGCATCAAAATATTGGTTGATCCCAATACTAGCTTTATGAGATAAAAATGGATATCTATCTTTTTTATTCGTTGAAAGTTGTTTGTTTAAAACCAATTGAGAAGCATTAACATCAAAAAGTTTATAATTTAAATTCAATTTACCAAATTCTTCAAATGTATCAATCAAAATAAACAGATCAACATTTGCTTCTTTAACCATTTTAAAGTCAATTGGTTGATTGAACATCATTGGAACATCAGCATCACTTATATTAAAATGCCCACTCACAGCTAAATCTTGAGAAATCAGTTTTTTAATCTTTTGAGCTGTGATCTGATCTTGACTATCTGTACTAACACTAATAGCAACCATAGGTAAATTCGTAGCTTTTTTAACGATCTCCATAGTGGCATCCACTGCAAAGAGTGATTCAATAAATAGTAAAAGTAATAGAAGTTTTTTGATCATAATTTATCCTTTTGATTTAAATAACACTTCAATATCAGTTGATCTTCCTTTTTCATAAGGAGGATAAGACATTAAAGTTTGTGATTCTAAAAATTGTTCTAGTGCATCATTAAAATCTTCATCACTAGAATGTTTCTTAAAACGATACCGAAAGTTTCCTTGATTGTTAATAGTGACTATCACTGTTGCCGTTAATCCATCCGTGACAAACATAGGATTCCATCGGCTTGCAATGATTTCATAAATTTTTGAATAATAAGGGTCATTTTTGTATTTGCTTTGCATACTCATCAGTGGTTTAGATGCTTCAGTATTCACACTATTGAGTGTTTTTTTGATATCTACTTCACTTCTTTTTTCTCTGATCATTTGAGCTTTATATTTTGTAGGGTTTGGATTGGCTTTTGCATTGTTTACAGTTTCTTCACTCACTTTGCTAGACTCAGTCTTGACATTGGCAAAAAGTGATTTAAAATCAGCCGTTTTTCTAGGACTTACAGAGGTTGTTTTTTCAACTTCCTCTTTAACCACTTTTTTAGGCTCTATTTTTGCTGGTTGATTTTTTTTCACACTTAATGGATCAACTACTACATCGAGTTCTATAACTGTTTGATTAGCAAAAGGGGAGATTCGTTGAATTTTTGTTTCTTTGAGATACAGCATAAATGCTAAGATAAACAAAGCATATAAACCAAAAGAGATAAATCCAGATAGATAGAAATAGTTTTTTTCACTCATGGATTATCCATCCGTGATTAAAGCAACTTTTGTGAAACCAGCCGTTTTTACACTTCTAAGAACATAGATAACATCATCATATCGCAACGTCTTATCTGCTCGAATATGTACAGGGATCTTTTTATCTTTGTCATTCCCATATAAAGTAAAATTATCTGCAAAACCATCAAAAGCATATTGTTGCTTGTTCATAATGATTTTTTTATCTTTTGTAACAATAATATTGATTTTTTTTACAGATGACACTTGTTTGGTTTGACTTCCCTTTGGAAGATTGATCGATTCTTCATATTCAATGACTGGTGCAGTAACCATTAAAATTGCAAGTAAAACCAACATAACATCCACAAGTGGAGTTATGTTTAATTCTGGTTTATCATCATAATTATACATTTACACCCTAGAGAGTAAAATCTCAGCTTGAGATTTCAAATATGTATGAAGTTCATAAACTTTTCTATTAAGTATTTGATGGAATGTATAAGCAAAAATTGCTACAAAGATTCCAGCAGCAGTTGCTACAAGAGCTTCTGATATTGCAGGAGCAATAACTGAAAATCCTACTTTTTGTTCATCAGCAAATTTTGCGAATGATTCTAATATTCCCACAACTGTTCCAAATAAACCGATGAACGGAGCAGTTGAAGCTACAATAGAAAGCCACGATATACCTTTTGTTGCATCCTTAATAATTGATAATTCACATGCAGTAAATAACTCTTTAGAATAGGTATTGTTGTTTATACATTTAGTCAATTTAGAAAGTGTGCTAATTGCAGATTTCCTTGAAAATATAGATTCTAAAGACTTTTTTTCATTATCGATCATAGAAGTAAGATTGAAATATTTGAATACAAATATCCAAACTATAAGTATAAAATATAGCGACAAAAGTGCTAGTACAAAATATGTAATAGCACTTGAGTTACTAAGATAGTCAAAAATTGTATTTGCCATTAATTACGCAAATGAATTGATTTTTGCTTCAACTGCAGCCATAGGAACAGAAGAATCTTGTACTGCATTTACAAGTTCTTTTGCTTCTTCTAGTTTTCTAGCTACATCAGAGTCATCACCACCAGTAAGGGCAACAGCTCCATCAACTAAAACATCAACACTGTCTTCAGAAACTTTTACATGTCCCCAGTTAATAGCAACAGCTTCAGTTGAATTTGGTTTTTCGATTACAATAACACCCACAGTTAATGTTGAAACCAATGATGCGTGTCCTGCTAGAACACCGAATTCACCTTCCTTACCAGGAAGAGTAACACTCTTTACATCATCATTGAAGATTTCACCATTTGGAGTAACTATTGATAATTTAATTGTATCCATAAGTTAAACCTTTATGTTTATTATTTCATTCCCTCTGCTTTTGCTAGAACTTCATCAATTCCACCAACCATATAGAATGCACCTTCTGGGATATCATCGAATTTACCTTCGATAATTCCTTTGAATCCTGCAATTGTATCTGCAAGCTCTACATATTTACCAGGAGATCCTGTAAATACTTCCGCAACGAAGAATGGTTGAGATAAGAACTTCTCAATTTTTCTTGCTCTGTCAACGATTAATTTATCTGCTTCTGATAACTCATCCATACCAAGAATTGCAATAATATCTTGTAAATCTTTGTATTTTTGTAATGTAGATTGAACACCTCTAGCTACATCATAATGCTCATCACCTAAAACATCTGCAGAAAGAATTCTTGAAGTAGAATCTAGTGGATCAACCGCTGGATAAATACCTTTTTCTGCAATTTTTCTGTTAAGTACTGTTGTTGCATCTAAGTGAGCGAAAACTGAAGCTGGCGCTGGGTCAGTTAAGTCATCCGCTGGTACGTAAACTGCTTGAACAGAAGTAATAGAACCTTTTTTAGTTGATGTAATTCTTTCTTGTAATGCTCCCATCTCTCTAGCAAGTGTTGGTTGGTAACCAACTGCTGAAGGAATTCTTCCAAGAAGTGCAGACATCTCTGAACCTGATTGAGCAAATCTAAAGATATTGTCAACGAACATTAATACATCTAGCCCTTTTTCATCTCTGAAGTACTCAGCCATAGTAAGACCAGTTAATGCGATTCTGTTTCTTGCACCTGGTGGCTCATTCATTTGACCATAGCACAGTGCAACTTTGTCAAGAACGTTCGATTCTTTCATTTCGTAGTAAAGGTCATTTCCTTCTCTTGTTCTCTCACCAACTCCAGCGAATACTGAATAACCTGAGTGTTTGAACGCAACGTTATGGATAAGCTCCATAATAATAACTGTTTTACCAACTCCAGCACCACCGAATAGTCCAACTTTACCACCTTTTGCATATGGTGCAAGTAAGTCTACAACTTTGATACCAGTTTCGAACATCTCAGTTGATGTTGCTTGCTCTTCAAATGTAGGAGCATCTCTGTGAATTGACCATTTTGGTGCGTCAGGATTAACTGCTTCACCATCATCCACTGGCTCACCGATTACGTTGAAAATTCTTCCAAGTACATCTTCACCAACTGGAACTTGAATTGGAGAACCAGTAGCCACACAAACTTGACCTCTTGTTAATCCTTCCGTCATATCCATTGCAATAGTTCTAACTCTGCTGTCACCAATGTGAGCAGCAACTTCTAATACTAATCTTGCGTGATTAGCATCTTCAAATTTAACTTCAATCGCATCATTAATTGCAGGTAAGTATCCGTCGAACTCTACGTCTACGACTGGACCCATAATCTGAATAATTTTACCTTCCATTTATCCTATCCCTTCGAAAAATTTATTTTAATGCTTCAACACCAGAAATGATCTCGATCAATTCTGTTGTAATTGCAGCTTGTCTAGCTTTATTAAATTCAACTGTTAAAGTATCAACTTTCTCTTTTGCATTATTTGTTGCATTGTCCATTGCTTGCATTCTAGCAGAGTGCTCAGCAGCAAGTGAATCAATTAACGAATAATACATGTTAAAATCTACATATTTTGCAGTTAACTCATCTAAAACTTCTTGATCATCATCTGGCTCAATATCTAACATAGATCCAGTTTCATCAATTGAAACTGATTCTAAAGAAATTGGTAATAACTCATGTACTCTCAATTCTTGAGTTAACATGTTTAAAAACCCATTATGAACCATAATAACTTTGTCTGTAACACCGTTATTAAAGTCTTCAAATGCTTCAGAAATATATTCTGCAGCTTTATCATAATTTGGAGCTGATGTTAATCCTACAACTTTTTGTAAAAGATCAACATTTTGGAAATTAAAGTAATCAATACCTTTTCTTCCTGCTGCTCTTAATCTAACAGTTGCACCTTTATCAGTGTACTCTTTCATCAATCTTTGAACTGCTTTGATTGTAGTAACATTAAATCCACCACAAAGACCTTTATCAGCAGTGATAAATACAATATCAACTACTTTTGGGTTATCATTTGCAACAAATGCTCTTGATTGATTCTCATTATCTTGCACTTGACTCACACGCGCTGCAATCTCTGATAATACATCATTGATTTTGTGCGCATAAGATTTTGCTTGCTCAGACAATTGTTGAGTTCTTCTTAACTTTGCAGAAGACACAAGCTTCATAGCTTTTGTTGTCTTTTGCGTGTTCTTCACACTCTTGATTTGTCTTGAGATATCTTTTAAGTTAGCCATAGCTATTCCTTATTTTGCTTTAAAGATCGTTTTAAACTCGTTTATAGCTGTCTCAAGAACTGATTGAATATCATCATCAACTTTTTGTTTAGATTTGATATCTTCTAAAACGTTTGAATATTTTTGTTCCATGAATGCGTGGAATTCATTTTCGAATTTCACAACATCTGATGCATCTATGTCATCTAAGAATCCATTAACACCTGCATAAAGAACTGCAACTTGTTTTTGAATTACTAATGGTTTATTAACACCTTGTTTTAAAAGCTCAACCATTCTTTGACCTCTCTCTAACTGCGCTCTAGTAGCCGCATCTAGATCAGAAGCAAATTGTGCAAACGCTTCAAGCTCTCTATATTGTGCAAGGTCAAGTTTCAATGTACCAGCAACTTGCTTAGTAGCTTTGATTTGAGCTGCACCCCCAACCCTAGATACTGAAAGACCTACGTTAATCGCTGGTCTAATACCTGAGTTAAATAAATCTGTTTCTAAAAAGATTTGACCATCAGTAATAGAAATAACATTCGTTGGGATATAAGCCGCAACATCTCCAGCTTGAGTTTCAATGATTGGTAAAGCTGTAAGTGAACCTGCACCTAAACTATCATTAACTTTTGCTGCTCTTTCAAGTAATCTTGAGTGTAGGTAGAATACATCCCCTGGGTATGCCTCTCGACCTGGAGGTCTTCTTAATAGAAGTGACATCTCTCTATATGCAACTGCATGTTTAGATAAATCATCATAGATAATTAAACAGTGTTGTCCATTGTCTCTATAATACTCACCTAAAGTAACACCTGTATATGGTGCAAGGAATTGAAGTGCAGAAGATTCTGAAGCTCCTGCATTAACGATTGTAGTATATTCCATTGCTCCAGCTGCTTCAAGTGCTGCAACAGTATTTGCAACTGAAGAAGCTTTTTGACCAATTGCAACATAGATACATTTTACATCTTCACCTTTTTGGTTGATGATTGTATCGATTGCAACTGTAGTTTTACCAGTTTGTCTATCTCCAATAATAAGCTCTCTTTGCCCACGTCCAATTGGAACAAGTGCATCAATAGCTTTGATACCAGTTTGTAATGGCTCATGTACAGATTTTCTTGCCATGATTCCAGGTGCTTTTTCTTCAACGAATTTGTATTCTACAGCTTCGATTGGACCTTTACCATCAATTGGTTGACCTAGTGCGTCAACTACTCTACCAAGAGTATCTGGACCAACTGGAACTTCAAGAAGTTTACCAAGTCTTTTACAACTTGTACCTTCTCTAAGACCTGCACTAGAACCTAATACAACAACACCTACTGAAGTTTCTTCAAGGTTTGCAGCAAGACCCTGCGCACCATTTTCAAACTCTACCATTTCCCCAGCCATAACATTGTTAAGACCGTGTACTTTAGCAATACCATCTGCAAACGAGATGATTTTACCAGTTTCACTTACATCTACATTTAATTCAAAATTATCAATTCGTTCTTTTATAATTGAACTGATTTCATCTGCTTGGATTTTTGCACCCATTCAAATTCTCCTTTATATACTAAACTGCTTTTAAAATATGATCAATCATTTGTGTTTTCAATCTATCTTTAGAGAAACCAATCTCTAAACCTAGACCTTCAATATCCACTTTGATTCCATCATAGTCACATACATTTTGAGTCAATGCCAACTCAACACCAAATTTTTTCGAAAATTGCTCTTGGATAGAAACAACATAATCATTGTTTAATTCATTATTTGTGTAAATAACACCTGTGTAAGTATTTTTCATTGCTGAAATCTCTTTACTTAATTCACAACCAATACTATTAATGATATCTAATCTTTTATTTTTACCTAAAAGTTTAATTAGATTTTTAGTTGCGTCACTGCAATTATCAACAAATGAAATAATCAATTCAACTTTAGATTCAGTTGATACTTCATTTGATAAAACAATTGCATTGAACTTGTCATCCCCATACGCTGTAGAAATAGTATTTAATTCTTCAGAAATAGCTGTACAAGATTCTAGATCTCGTCCATCTAATAGAGCTTTAACATATTTTTTTGCAATAATTTGACTCATTTACGCCACCTTCTTCAATACGATATTTGCCAATTCTTCTTGAGAAAGGTTAAGGTTGTCTGAACTTAACAGCTCATTTAATACCTCTTCAACGATTTGAGTTTTCGCTTTTCTTGCTTCAATCTCCATTTTATCGCCTAAGCTTTTTTCCAAATGAGCAATTTCAGTCTCTACATTCGCAGCTACTTGCTCTTTGATTGCAGCAATATTATTGTTCGCATCTTCAACAATTTTAGAAGCAATAGCTTTTGCCTCTTCAACTTTTGCTTTCGCTTCTTCAACTTTTTGCTCAGATGCTTTTAAAGTATCTTGAACTTTATCAAGTTGTGCTTGGATATCTTCAGTTCTTGCAGCAAAATAAGCTTTCGCTTTATCTGCTAACAAATAATAAAGAATTGCAGCGAAGATCACAAAGTTAACTGTTCTTTGAAGGATGTCTGTTTCACCACCTTCACTTGCAAACAATGCTAATGGAGACAATGCTAATAAAAGTAATAATAATTTTTTCACATCTTCCCCTTATATTGAGCTAATTTTAGCTTTTAGGCTCTCTTGGTATTGAGGCATTTGAGCAACAAGCGTTTCTTTTAACACTTTTGTCTCTCCATCTAAAGAAGTTACAAAATCGTTGTATTTTGACTCAATACTAGATTTCGCTGATTCTAATTTAGATGTAGCAACTTCGTTTGCTTCCGCATATGCATTATCACGGATCGAAGCAGCTTCTTTTTTAGCTGCGGCGATGATATCATTTGCTTCAGCCAACATTCCATCTACATTTGCAGCATTGTTCTTCGCGTTTTCCATATCGGTTTTAATCGATTCGTCACGCTCGTCCATATGCTTAAGTAGAGGTTTAAATAGACAACTATTTAATCTCATTAGTACCAGAAGAAAGATGGCACCACAGATTAGTAGTAAGACAGGATCTATGTCTAACATTTATTCCTCCATATTTTTATACAGTTTAGTTCTACTAAAACTTGCATATTTTATCAAATCAAACTATAAAGGTTTATTAAAAATGTTATAAATTTTGAAAATAAGTTGAAATGTATTTTCTTGTGTGTAAATTAGTCTATTTTAGTGTTAAAATAGTGTACAAGTCTATCAATATCTTCTTGAGAATTGATCTGGATTTTGATGTAATCGTCTTGAACTTTAACTTTAAATTTTTCAGATTTTAATGTATCTAAGACAGGGTTTAATGAACTAAAATCAAAACTTTTTTTCAGTTTTGTTTTTTTTACTGGTTTAGAATCATTTTCTTTAAGTTGTTTTACAAGTTGTTCTGTTTCTCGAACCGAAAGTTTTTGACCAACAATTGAATCAGCTACTTTCTTTTGATCTTCTTCAGAAAGTCCAATTAATACTTTTGCATGACCTGCAGTAATTTTATCATTTCCAAGAAGTTGTTGGACATAAACACACAATGTCAACAATCTTAAAGTATTAGTAATACTTGATCTACTTTTTGCAATTTTTGCAGATAATTCTTCATGTGTTAATGAATGTTCATTAATTAACTGTGCATAAGAATACGCTAATTCAATAATATTAAGATCATCTCTTTGAATATTTTCAATTAAGGCTAATTCTCTAAGTTTATGTTCATTAGCATCAAGTAAAGTTGCTTTGATCTTTGTTTCACCAATAAGCTTAGAAGCTCTTAGTCTTCTTTCACCTGCAATAAGAATATATCCATCTTTGCCTTTAGTGACACTAATTGGTTGTAATAAACCGTAGTTTTTAATTGATTGTGCTAATTCTTGTAATTTGTCTTCATCAAATACTTTTCTTGGTTGATTAGGATTTGGTGAGATCGTATCAATATCAATTGAAATAACATCACCATTTTTTGCTGAACTAGTTGATCTTTCATAGGCAGTTTCTACTTCACCTAATAATTCACTCAATCCTCTACCAAGTGCCATATTTTATCCTGCTATTGCTGTTGCTAAATTATTGTAAGCTTTTGTTCCTGAAGCATTTGCATCATACATCATAATTGGTTTTCCAAAACTTGGAGACTCTGCAAGTCGAATATTTCTTGGAATCACAATATAAGAGCTTTCATCTACTTTGAATAGTTTGTTTTCAAAGTGTTGTGCAAGATCTTGAAATACTTGCTTAGATAAATTGTTTTGTGCACTATACATTGTTGGTAAGAAGCCTTTAATATCCAATTGTCTATTAATTGTCTGCTTTACTAATTTGATTGTATTTAATAACTGAGCCAATCCTTCTAATGCAAAAAATTCACATTGAATTGGGATCAATACTGAGTTTGCAGCACTTAATGTATTAATAGTTATTGGTCCAAGCGCAGGAGGTGAATCAATGATAATATAATCATAGCTTTCTCTTACTGGATCAATTTTTCTTTTAAGTACTAATTCTCTATCTTTATTTCCTTGATAAAACTCTTTTTCAATTCCTACAAGTCCAATATTTGATGGAGCTACATGAAGATTATCAATTTCTGTTTCAAGGATGATCTCATTAAGGTCTTTCGTTCCGAGCATAACATGATAGATATTATATTCATACATATCTCTTTGAAATCCCAAAGAAGTAGTGGCATTGGCTTGTGGATCTGCATCTATTAAAAGAACTCTTTTACCTTTAAGTGCTAAAGCGGCACTTAAATTTACTGCAGTTGTGGTTTTACCTACACCACCTTTTTGATTGGCAATCGCGATAATCTCTGTCATCTTGAACTGTACACCCTTTTATTATTGATTGTGATAGAACCATCATCAAGTAACACTGCATCACGCAATGTTTTTTTCTCTCCTTGAATGGTTGTTTTGTGTTCCATGCTTTTATGAAATTCTATCTTATAAAGACTAAAAATCTCCTTCCATGATTTTTTTTCTTCAACAAGCATAAGATACTTAATTAAACACTTTTGAACATCGATTTTGACATCTAAATATCCATATTGTGCATCAGTCTCAATTAAATTTAAACCAATTCCACAAAGTAGTCTGTCTGCACTAAAATGGGTAATAGTTCCTCCTATTTTTTTATCATTTATATAAAAATCATTGGGCCATTTTAACCATACATTTGATCCATTTTTCTCTAAACATTGTTTGAACAAAAAACTAAAATAAATTGAGGCTGATTGAAGGGGAAGATCATCTGGTAAGTAATTTTTAGATATACAAAATGAAAAAAAGAGATTTCCTTTTTTTCCTGTCCAAGAGTTATCACGGCTTCCAATACCATTAGTTTGTTCATGGGTATAAAAACAAATGTTTTGAGAATTTGGATGTTCTTTTAGGTGTTGTTTTAAGTAAGTTTGTGTCGAATCAATTCTGTTAAGATAATGTAGATCCAACTTCTAATCTCTTTCCACGAATGTAATCAATGACATTCATAGCTTTTTTTGATGCTGGTTGTACTTCATAAATTTTTAATGATCCTTTTAGACATCCAACAATAATATGATCTTGATTGATTTCCAAAATAGTTCCGGAATTATTTATTGAATCATTTTCATTTGATTTGATATTTTTCAATTTCAAACCAGACTCTAAAAATATTCCTGGCCAGAAATTATAAGCTTTATATTTTAAATAGATTTTTTTTGCATTGTCAAATGAAATTTGACCATCTTCTTTTTTTATTTTTGAACAATGACTCACTAATGAAAGGTTTTGTTTCTTTGGTTTGATACCATTATAATTATTCAGCGTTGTCACTGTTAAATCAGCTGCAATTACTGAAAGCTTTTCAAAAAGCTCTTGAACTAATAATTCTGGTTCGATTTTTTGATATTGCAATGCTAAGATATCACCACTATCTAAACCTATATCCATAAGCATAGCAGTGACTCCTGTGTATTCATCATCATTAAGTATTGATTCTTGAATAGGACTAGCGCCTCTATATTTTGGAAGTAATGATGCATGAAGATTGATACAAGGAGCTATATCTAATATCTCTTGAGGTAAGATTTGTCCATAGGCTGCTACGATAATAAAATCAGGTTTAAGTTCTTTTAAAATTTCAGCACTTTGAGCATCTTTTAATGTCTTAGGCTGATAAATTGGAAAACTTAAACCTTTATCAAGGCAAAATTGTTTTATATGGGGTGGTGTGATTACTTGTTTTCTTCCAACCGGTTTATCTGGTTGAGTAAACAAAGCTACTATTTCAAACTTTTCTTGAATAAGTTTATTTAAAATAGTAGTTGCATAATCAGGGGTCCCCATAAAAACAATTTTCATCTATTTACCTTGTCTATTATTTCTGCTATTACTTCTGCTTCTATTTCCACTTTTTGATCTATCTCTAGACCCACTTGATCTTGAATCACCACGACCACCTCTATCACTTCGGTTTCGATCACCTTGGCTTCGACCACCTCTATCACCTTGGCTTCTATCGCTTCTTCCTCGACTACTTCGGTTTCTTCTACCTCGGTCTTTTCTACCTGAAGATCTATCTTCTTCTAATCTTTTGAATAAGAACTCTACATCTTTGAGTGATTTACCGATTTGGTCATTTCCACTTACAGTTTCTTCTTCCATTAAAATAGAAGCAAGTTTGTGTGCAATTGTTGAAAGATCAAATTCCTCTTTTAAAGACTCAACTAATGTAAATGCTTGATCATTGATTGGTGCATTTTGAATATTTTGCATTAACTCTTCAGCTTTTTTACTTTTAACTTCACCAATAGTAGGAATTACTTTTGATTCCATTGTTCCACCAGTGTCTTTTTGAATTTTTTGTAATTGTTTAAATTCATGTGGAGTAACAATAGAAATTGCCATACCATCTTTTCCAGCTCGTCCAGTACGTCCAATTCTATGAACATAACTTTCACTATCAAATGGCAATTGATAATTGAATACGTGTGTTACATCACTTACATCTAGACCACGTGCTGCAACATCTGTAGCAATCAATACTTCAAGATTTCCACCTTTAAATGATCGAATAACCTCTTCTCTTTGTCTTTGTTCCATATCTCCATGAAGACCTTTTGCAGAAAACCCCTGAGAGATTAAAAACGTTGAAAGTCTATCAACATCTTTTTTCATTTTACAAAATACAATTGATTTATCTGGATCTTTATAATCATACAATCTAATAAGCGCATCATCTCTTTCATATTCATCAACTACATAATAAAGTTGTTTGATACTTGATTTTGTAACTTCAGATTTTGTGATCGTCACATATTGTGGTTCATTCAAAATTTTCTTTGAAAGTTCTTTGATTGGCTTTGGCATAGTTGCAGAGAACATCAATGTTTGTCTGTCTTCTGGCATATAGGTAAAGATTTTTTTAATATCTTCTAAAAATCCCATATCAAGCATCTCATCTGCTTCATCCAAAATAACATGTTTTGGAGCTATTTTGATCTCATGTTTACTTAAAAGGTCTAATAATCTTCCTGGAGTTGCAATTACAATTGATGAGTTTTGAATATGTTTGATTTGTCTAGTGTATGAAGTTCCTCCATATACAGTTGCAGTTTTAATATCTAAAAACTTACCAAATCTAAATAGCTCATCACTTACTTGCATTGCAAGTTCTCTTGTTGGAACAATTACTAATGCTTCTACACTACCATCACATTTCATTTGTTCTAATACAGGAAGACCAAATGCTGCAGTTTTACCAGTTCCAGTGTGCGCTTGCGCTACAAGATCGTGCCCTTGAATTACTAAAGGGATAGCTTCTTGTTGTACTGGACTTGGCTCTTTGAATCCAGCAGTATCAATTGCTTTTTGCAATTGTGATTTTAAATTAAATTCGTTAA
>JBNLDA010000016.1:0-19886 GCA_050304095.1 Arcobacteraceae bacterium
AGAAGCTGCAAAAGCTGCTGCTGGTTCAGCTGGTTCAACTTGTTGTGGTGGGGGACATTGTTCATAATTTTTGAACAATTCCCGTTCCTTAAAAGGTTCAAGCAAATGCTTGAGCCTTTTTTTATTTTAAAAGATTTTGTGCAAAGTTCTTTGCATCAACTGAGATATTTTCTCCGCTGATCATTCTTGAAATTTCTTCTACTCTTTGCTCTTTAGAGAGTTTTTTTACTGTTGAAATATTGTTGTGTTTTTCAACTAAAAAGTGTTGATGGGCAGTTGCTGTTAATTGTGGTTGATGTGAAATAGCAAATATTTGATAGCTTTTTGCTAATTGATCTAAAACTTTGGCAATCGATTCACTCTCTTTTCCACTTAAGTTGGCATCAATTTCATCTAAAAAGAGTACTCCACCATCTCTTTGTAAACTAAATTCACTGATACTAGCTAGTAGTGCTAGTCTTAATCGATTGAATTCCCCACTACTAATAGTGTCTAAACTTACATTATTGAGTTTAAATTCAACATTATCTTGTCCCGTTGAGTTTAAATTTGTTGGTATGAGCTGTAATGTAGCATTATCTAAATATAAAAATTGTAAATAATAGTTAATTTTTTCAGCTGCAAGTGTAATAGATTTTGATCTATGTTGTGTAATTTCATTGGCTAGTTGCAATAATGTTGTATGAAGTTTTGCAATGTTTTTTTCTAAAATAGCTTTTTCAAATGAGATATTATCGTAGGATTCTAGCTCTTTGATTTTTTCTTCTTTGTATTCAAGTGCTTTTTCAATTGAACCAAATCTTTTTTGAAGTTTTGATAGTTGTTCTATTCTATCTAAAGTGTCTTCTATATTGATCTCTTCTAAATCATCTAGAAAATCTTTTGAAGTTTCAAAGATATTATTGAGTTCATTGATACAATCATCAAAAAAACCACTTGAGACTTCAAGTGTATCTAAAGCATTTGAAACGCTAGGGGCAATTTTAAATATATCTTGTGCATTTTGCAACGCTTCTTCAATCTTATCTTTTTTAGAAAGCTTTTTCTTGATCTCTAATAATTCTTCATATTCATCTACTTTTGGATCAATAGAGTTGATTTTTTCTATTTCAAATTGAGTGAACTCTTTGAGATCTTCTAAGTTTTTTTCATCTTCACTAATTTTCTCTAGTTGACTTTGAAGGGTTGTTTTTTGAATAAAGTTTTGCTGATATTCAGTCAATATAGAGATGAAATTCGTATCATGTTTTGATGCAATTAAATCTAAAAAGTCTAATAATTTTACATTATCAAAATCACTATGATCTTTATGATGCAAATGTTTGACATTATTTGAGATAAGTTCTTGGATATTTTTCTTTGAACTGTTTTGGTTATTGATAAAATAGCGAACTTTCTCTTTTTTGAGTTGTTTGATTGAAACTTCATCACCAGAAACAATATCAAATACTTCCACATCTTGTGGAAAATTTTCGAAAGTAAGTTCTGCTAGTGAGGCTTTTGGTTCATCTAAGGCAATGGTTGAAAGAATAGATCGCATTAACACTGATTTACCAGCACCACTAGGTCCAGTAAATACATTTAACCCAGAAGCAAATTCAATTTCAACATTATCAAATGTCAAATAGTTTTCAAGATAAAACCTACTTAGCATTAATGTCCCCAGTTAAGTTTTTCATTAAGTACTGAAAAATAGTTTCGCTCAGTTCGATGGAGTAGCTTTGCTTTCTTTTGCGCTACTTTGATTTTTATAGGTTGATCATTTTTAAGACAGTAGGTGTCTTGTCCATCTACTATTACAATAGCCCCATTAGTGTCAGGTGTGCTTAATTCAATCTCAAAATTTACTGGTAATACCAATGGTCTTTGAGTCAATGAATGAGGTGAAATTGGAGTTACAACAAATGCTTCAGTTAATGGAAATACAACAGGACCTCCTGAACTTAAATTATATGCTGTTGATCCAGTAGGAGTTGAGATAATCAATCCATCTCCATAATAACTATTAAATATTTTCCCATCGATCTTCGCATCAAGTTTAACCATACTTGTAACATCTTTTCTAGTTAACACAAGATCATTAAAAGCTACAAAAGTTTTTTCACCAATAGTTGCTTCGATCATCATACGCGAATCGATTCTATATTCTTGTGTTTTTATTTTTTCTAAGAAGTTTGGTAATTCTTGTGGTTTGATATCGGTTAGAAATCCTAAGTTTCCGAGATTTACTCCAAGTACTGGAATTTCGTATTCATAACTTCGACGTGACACAGAAATGAGCGTTCCATCTCCACCAATAGTGATCAAGAAATCACATTTTTCACAAAGAATTTCAAAGTCATATCCCTCATAATCAAAAATCTTTGCACTCTCTTTTTCAAAGAATATTTCAAGATTAGCATTTCTAATTGATTCAATTATCTCTAAATATTTTGATTTCAAATCATGTGAAGAGGGTTTACAAATAACTCCAACTTTTTCATAGGATGTTAATTTTTGACTTGATGGGATAATTTTCATAGACAATTACTTTTTTGTTTTTTCGTATTTTATCATCTTTTTCTAAAACTTAACGCTTCTAGAATTGATGATGAATCAATTTGTTCCTTTTTTTCAATATCTGCAATTGTTCGTGCTACTTTTAGTATCTTGTTGATACTTCTAAAACTCAATTTATACTGATGAATAGCATTTTGTAGTATTGCATTGGCATTATCCTCTAACATACAATATTGTGATATTTGTTGATCATTTAGTTTTCCATTGAGTTGTTCTTGACCTCTTGTTAACTGTGTTTTAAAGGTTTCCAATACAATATTATGAAGTTGCTTTGAACAAATATCAGCTTTATCGTCACTTTGTATTTCATTCATCACTACATGCAGATCGATTCGATCTAAAAATGGATCAGAGAGTTTATTTTTATACCGTTGTATTTCTAGATCACTACAGCGACACTCTTTTGACTGAGAAAGTAGATTACCACATGGACAAGGATTCATCGCTGCAGAAAAAAGAAATTTTGTATGATAGGTTGTTTTGGAATTAACCCTAGAAATCAATATCTTATGATCTTCAAGTGGTTCTCTTAAGGCTTCTAAAGTATTTTTTGAAAAGTGTGGTAATTCATCAAAAAATAACATCCCATTATTGGCCAAAGCGATTTCTCCTATTTTAGCATTATTACTTCCTCCTCCAAAGATGGAAGCTTTTGTACCCGTATGATGGGGTGATCGAAAATTTCTTATTGGCGAGAAATTTGGATTATTTCGTTCTAATGCATCAAGTTTTGCTTTTTCTAAGATTTCACTATGACTCATAGGTGGTAGGATATATTGCATTCGTTTATTAATCATACTCTTTCCACAGCCTGGACTTCCTTCAAATAAAATATTGTGATTTCCACACACTGCAATGAGTGCTGCTTTTTTTGCTCTTTGCTGTCCTTTGATTTCATTGAAATCCAATTCAAAATCTTTTGTATAAAAATATTGTGTATCATTGATAGTAAGATGTGGATAATCAAAACTACTATTCTCAATTTTGTAGTTCTCTTTTTCTTCAGTTAGGAAAAAATCAACTGCATCCATTAAGGTATCAATGGCATATATTTCTATATTAGGAATCACTTGTATAGTAGATATACTTTGCTTTGGAATGAGTATCTTTGCATCTGGATATTGTTGAGCAATCGATAAAACCAGTGCAAATAAAGTGGAAGTATGTTTGAGTGTCCCATCAAGGCCTAACTCTCCAAATATAAAATATCCTTTCAGTGAAACTTTTTGATCATATAATGCAATAAGTAGTGCAATTGGAAGATCAAATTGTGTTCCACTTTTGGATATATCAGATGGGGAGAGATTAATTGTTATCTTAAGTGGTGGAAATTTAAATTCATTTATTAACAGAGCTGATTTAACTCTTTCTTTTGATTCTTGGATTGAACTGTTAGCTAAACCAACAATAGAAAAAGAGGGTAGGCCTTTGGTAAATGTCGCTTCAACATTGACACAAATAGCATCTAATAAGTTTAATGTAGCACTTTTAACGATTTTCATAATAGCCTAAATAATTTTTTTATTTATTATAGTCTATTTAAAATAAAGGGCACCTCTAAAGAGATAGTTAGATTTAAAATAAATTAGATGAATTTTTGGTTTAGATGATTGTTAGGATTTGTGAATGCAATAAGAAGAATCACGCCTTGTGCGTTTTTCCCCATTGCTTTTCAAATTTTTGCCGTTTGGTTATTGATAGATTTTCTATAAAAAGATGTCCAGTGAGATGTTCCATTTCATGTTGCCAAGCTACAGCTAAGAAACCTTCACATTCCATTGTTTGTTTTTTGCCATTTCTATCAAAAAATTCTACAATGATATGTTGCGCTCTTTTAACATCTTCATGAATTCCTGGAACACTCAAGCAACCTTCTGTGAAGATTTGTACACCATCTTTGTGAGTGATTACTGGATTGATCGCTTCAATAAGATTATCTAAATGTTGTTCGTCATTTTCATCAGGAAGATTAATGATTAATACATTCAAATCAATTCCTACTTGAATTGCTGCAAGTCCTACCCCATTGCTATGGACCATTGTATCGTTCATATCATCTAGTAATGTATGAAGTTCGTTATCAAACTTCTCTACATTACGTGATTTTTTCTTTAAAATCTTATTCGGGTAGACTAAGATCTCTCTTATCATCTATTTATGGCTCTCAATCACTTCATCAACAAGACCATAAGCACAAGCTTCTTTTGCACTCATGAAATTGTCTCTGTCTGTGTCTTCTTCTATTTTTTTGATATCTTGTCCAGTTTGGCTAGCTAAAATTGTATTTAATGATTCTTTCATCCTCATAATCTCTTTAGCTTGGATCTGAATATCTGTTGCTTGTCCTTGAGCTCCACCTAATGGTTGGTGAATCATTATTCTAGAATTAGGTAAAGAGTATCTTTTCCCTTGTGTTCCAGAAGATAAAAGAAATGCACCCATAGATGCAGCTTGTCCAATACAGATTGTACATATATCTGGTTTGATATAGTTCATTGTATCATAGATACTCATTCCACTTGTAATTACTCCACCTGGAGAGTTAATATATAAGTAGATATCTTTATCTGGATCTTCTGCTTCAAGAAATAAAAGTTGTGCAACAACTGATGATGCTACTGCATCATTGATCTCACCACTTAACATAATGATTCTATCTTTTAAAAGTCGAGAATAGATATCATAACTTCTCTCTCCTCGACCTGTTTTTTCTACGACGTATGGTATGTAGCTCATGGTTTAATTATTTTCCTAATTTGCTATCTAATAATTTTGTGATAACTCTATCTTCGATCATAGACATTTTAATTGCTGGTAAATATCCATTTTCTTCATAATGTTTTAACACTTCTTGTGGATTTTGTCCCATTTGCATTGCTTCATAGAATAATACTTGAGATACTTCTTGATCTGAAATAGTTACGTTTTCAGCTTTTGCTAAAGCATCAATGATGAATGTAGCTTTTACACTATCAATTGCTGCTGGTTTTGCATCTTCTCTCATTTTTTCAATTGCATCTTTATCATCTCTAAGTTTGTTTAATTCATCTTCACTCATAGATCGTACTTGATTATTTAATGCAACATTGATCTCTTGATCAACAACAGTTTCAGGAAGATCCATTTTAACAGCTTTTACAAGTGCTTCTAGATACGCTGGTTTTAATTCTTCATTGTAGTATTTAGATCTTTTCTCAGCTTGGATTTGCTCTTTGATTTTCTCTTTTAATAGGTCAACAGTTGCATTTTCTTCACCAGGAAGCATTTTAGCAGCAAATGCATCATCAATCAATGCTTCACCTTTTTCTTGAATTTCATGAAGTTTTACTTTGAAAATTGCTTCTTTACCAGCTAAATTTGCAGCTTGATAACTTTCAGGGAATGTTACAACAATATCTTTTTCTTCTTCGTATTTCATACCAATTACTTGATCTTCAAATCCTGGAATAAAAGAGTTAGATCCTAATTGAAGTGTATACTTTTCAGCTTTTCCACCTTCAAATGCTTCTCCATCAACAAAACCTTCAAAATCAATTACACAGTAATCATCTTGTCTAGCCATTCTTTTTCTTTTGATTTTTTCAAGTGGAGCTGAATTTTTAGATAAGTCTGCAAGTCTTGCGTCAATCTCTTTAGCAGTTACTTTTTGTTCTTTTACATCTGGAACAAGTGAAGTATAATCACCTAAATCAATTTCTGGTCTAGAAGCGATTTTCATCTCTACATCGATTGATCCATCATCTTTTTTATCATATTTAGTGATTGCTGGTTCACCAATGATATCTGCATTGTTGATCCCTAATTCTTTAAGTGCAGCAACTAATACTGATCTAAATGTTTCAGCTTCTGCATCTTGTTGTAACTTATCACCATATCTTTGTTTTACAACTGCAACTGGTACTTTTCCTTTTCTAAATCCTTGGATATTCATATTTTTAGCAGCATCTTTTGCCATTTTATCCAAGTTTTTTTCTAGTGTGGCTTTGTCAAATGTAGCTGTTACTACCGCATTTGCACCATCAATTTTCTTTGCGTTAAATTCCATAGAATTTGATCTCCGTTTTTAAATTTAGTGGTAGATTTTATCCAAAAGTTATTTAAAGCAAATTTAGACCATTGCAATTGGATAAATTATGCATTGTTAATAACACTCTTTAGATGCTTAATTAAGTGCTAATATTTAAGCAAATATCAAAAATCTTGTGTATAATTCTTCCAAATTTTTTTAAGGAACAATATGAAAAAAATAGTTTATTTAGCGGTATTTTTGAGTGGCTTTTTATACTCTACAGAAGTAAAACTTAATGATTTTTTACCATTTGAATATTACAAAAACCAATTTGATCAAGATAGAATTATAGATCAAAAATCTCAAATGGTCATCGTGACTTTTTCAAAAGATAAAGGAGCAATGATCAATGAATTTCTAGAACAGAACAAAGACTTTTTAGAAAAAAACAATGCACATTATTTAGCGGATGTTAGTTCAGTGCCATCATTTGTAATGAGTATGTTTATGAAACCAAAATTCAAATCATATGAATATGATATAGGTTTGATTTATGATGAGAATAAAGCACTCAGTATTCCAAAAAAAGATGATGATATAACAGTAATATATTTAAAAGATAAAAAAGTAAGTAAGATTGATTTTATTCAAAATCTAAATTCGCTCAAATAAGGATTACTTATTTGGGCTAAATTTTACAAGGGCACTTCCCCATGTGAGTCCACCACCAAATGCATCAAGTAGTATTGTTGCACCAGCTTGTAGTCTTCCATCTTCAAAACATTCATTGATTGCCATAGGAATAGAAGCACTTGAAGTATTTCCATATTTATGTACAGTTAGTACTTTTTGTGATTCCTCAAATTTTAATGCATCACCAACTGCTTTGATGATTCTATAGTTTGCTTGATGTGGCACAAATAGATCAATATCTTCATTTTGCATATTGTTTTTTTGCATAATCTTTTCAACATCACTTGTTAGCGTTCGAACAGCAACTTTAAATGTTTCGTTCCCTTTCATATGGATATATGATGGGTCTTCGCTATTGACTCCAGGTGTAAGTAGAAAATCTTTTAAAGCACCATCTGCGGAACATTGAACATCTATGATTGCTTCTTCTTTATTGTTTGTTGCACTAATGACCGCTGCACCAGCTCCATCACCAAAAAGCATACAAGTAGTTCTATCTGTATAATCAACGATATTGCTTAATTTTTCTGCACCTATGATCAACACATTTTTTTTCATACCAGATTCAATGAATGCCTTAGCAACACTCAAGGCATAGACAAATCCAGTACACGCGGCACTAATATCAAGAGCCATTACATCTTTGATCCCTAATTTATCTGCAATTAGGCATGCAGTAGAGGGCATACAAAAATAATCTGGAGAGATTGTTGCACAAACAATCAGATCGATCTCTTTAACATCAATATTGGCTCTTTGAATTGCAATTTGTGCAGCTTTTGTTCCTAGGTCTGAAGTTTCTTCATTATTTGCAGCTATTCGTCTTTCAGAGATACCAGTTCGTTTGGTAATCCATTCATCAGTGGTATCCATTCTTTGAACAAACCATTCATTGTCTCTGATTTCTTCAGGTATATAAGATCCAATTGATCGAAATGCTGCATAATTCATTCAGTTTTCCTATTAGAGATTTTTGTAGTATTGAAGTTTATTTTCTATATCTTCATTTAAGTTTGAATCAGCGGCCATAATTGCTTGAAAAATTGCATTTTGCATCGCTTTTGCATTCGATTTTCCATGCGCAATAATTACAGGAGATTTTACTCCTAATAGTGGAGCTCCACCATATTCTGCATAATCAACTTTTAATTTTAGGTTTTTAAACACTTTTCTCATTAACACTGCACCTGCAATTGAGATAAGTGAACGTTTCAGGTTGTCTTTGATGATCTTTCCAATGGTATCAGCAACTCCCTCGGCAGTTTTTAACATGATGTTTCCAATGAATCCATCACATACAACTACATCAACTGTACCTTTAAAAATATCACTACCTTCAACATTTCCAGCAAAGTTATGAACTTTTGTTAGTTTTTTGAATGCTTCCTTACTAACTTCATTTCCTTTACTTTCTTCTTCACCATTACTTAATAATCCAACTAATGGATCATCGATCTTAAGAACATCTTCTGCATAGATTTGACCCATGATAGCAAATTCGAGTAAGTTATTAGAATCACAATCTACATTTGCCCCAACATCTAATACTAAAGTATTGTTTTGTTGACTTGTTGGCATTAATGTTGCAATAGCAGGTCTAGTGACCCCTTTGATTCTTCCAATACGAAGAGTTGCTAAACTCATAGATGCACCACTGTGACCAGCACTGACATAAGCATGAGCTTCACCATTTCTTACAAGTTCAATTGCTTGGTAAGCAGTTGATTCTTTTCTTTTTAATGCATCAGTTGCATGATCATGCATACTAATTACATCTGTAGCATGTAAGATAGATACTCTATCTTGAAATTTTTTTGGAATTAGGGGTGTGAGTTGTGATTCATCTCCGACAGCAATTGCTTTAAAGTGTCGGTCTTTTTTGAGAGCGCTAATGAGGCCATCCATAATAGGAGCGGGACCAAAGTCCCCTCCCATTGCATCTAATGCAATAGTTATCATTCTATTAATTACGCTTTATATTCACCTGTAGTAGGGTTTACTTGATGTGGCATTTTATATGTTCCATCAGTATCTTTTACAGGTCTCGCTAATTTAATTTTATAGTGTGTTCTTCTTTTTGCACTTCTTGAGTGTGACACTCTTCTTTTAGGTACTGCCATTTTATTTCCTTTTTAAAATTCTTTTTCTATTAATGTTTCAGTGTCTTGACATTGTTCACAAACAATATAATCGCTATGAATCGATTCAATTTCACTGTTAATTATTTCATCAAAATCAATCATTCCATCATCAATTTCAATAACTGTTTTTTCTTCATCGTGATTTGAATATATCCCATCACTGATAAGAAAATGTAGCTCCTCATCTAGAACTAGCTGAATATTTTCCCCACATTTACAACACTCAATAGTGGTATTACCACTTAATTGAGCATCTAACTCTATCAGTTTAGGTGTAATTTTACAAAAAGTACCTTCAAATTTCACTGAATCAAGTTCAGTAGCAAATTCTTTTTTGGTTGGTGATACTTTTCGAAATTCAATTTTCAATGAATAACCTTTTGCTAAATACTAGCAAATCTCTCTTTGTGCAAAGAAAAATGCAATTTCAATTGCTGCATTTTCTAATGAATCTGATCCATGTACTGCATTTGCATCAATAGATTCAGCGAAATCAGCTCTGATTGTACCAGCTGCTGCTTCTTTAGGGTTAGTTGCACCCATTAAATCTCTATTTTTAGCCATTGCATTTTCACCTTCAAGAACTGAAACTACAACTGGTCCAGAGATCATAAATTCAACTAATTCTCCAAAGAAAGGTCTTTCAGCGTGAACTGCATAAAATGCTTCCGCATCAGCTTTGCTTAATTGAATTTTTTTAGTTGCTGCAATTCTTAATCCATTTGATTCAAATCTGTCTAAGATTTTACCAACTACATTTTTTGCTACTGCATCAGGTTTGATGATTGATAGTGTTTGTTCCATTTTTTCTCCGTAATCTCTACTAGTTTTATTTTCAAGCTGCGGATTATATCTAAAAATAAAAAAAAAGGCAAGTAGTTAAAAACTACTCACCTTTTAAAGAAAACTTCAAAGAAGATTGATATTATTCTTCGATTACTGGTTGACCTGCAACTGCACCTTCAGTTGTTGGGTTTTCTCCCCAAACAATACATCCCTCAGTTGGGCATGCTTCAGCACAAGCTGGAGTGTCGTGATCACCAATACACTCAGTACAAGTTTCTGGGTTTACATAATAAATATCTTCACCTGTTGGGTTTTCATCATTGTCTACGATTGATTCAGTAGGACACTCATCTAAACAAGCATCACAGCTGATACAAGTATCTGTAATAAGTACAGCCATAGTTTCTCCTATTGTTTTTAAAATTAAGTAACTTTATCACAGTTAAAATAAAACTTACTTTAAAAATTTCAAATATCGAGATAGTTTTTGATCAATGCTACTTTATCGGTTTTTTCCCATGTAAATTGATCTAACTCTCTTCCAAAATGTCCATAAGCTGCAGTTTGTTGATAAATTGGTTGTAATAAATTCAATTGTTTAATGATCCCTGCTGGTGTGAGATCAAAAATATTCATCACGCATTGTTCGATTTTTTCTTCATCAATAATTGCAGTTCCATGAGTATTAACCATAATTGAAATTGGTTCAACTACTCCAATTGCATACGATAATTGTACAGTTGCTTTTGTGCACACTCCACTAGCAACTAAGTTTTTAGCGACATATCTTGCAGCGTACGCAGCACTTCTATCTACTTTAGTTGGATCTTTCCCCGAAAAAGCTCCTCCACCATGAGGACAGCTTCCACCATAGGTATCAACAATGATCTTTCTTCCAGTAAGTCCAGCATCTCCTTGTGGTCCACCAATTACAAATCGTCCGGTTGGATTGATATGATATACAACATCATCAGCTAATAATTCTTTTGGAATGACTGTTTCAATTACTTCAGCGATGATATCTTTGCGTAACATATCTAATGTGACATTGGGTGAATGTTGAGAGGAAACAACCACTGTTTTTACACATACTGGTTTATCTCCTTCATATTGAATAGTTACTTGAGCTTTTCCATCTGGACGTAAATAAGCTAGAGTACCATCCTTTCTCACTTCTGCAAGTCGTGCAGTTAATTTATGTGCTAACATAATTGGTAAGGGCATCAATTCAGGTGTTTCATCACATGCATAACCAAACATCAACCCTTGATCACCAGCACCTATTTCACCATTAGCTTGATCTACCCCTTGGTTAATATCAGGACTTTGTTCCCCAACTCCATTAAGTACTCCCGCACTTCTATAATCAAATCCATAACTTGCATCTGTATAGCCAATATTTCTAATTACTTCCCTTGCTATTTCTTGCATTGGGGCATAAGCCATGGTTTTAAGTTCACCAGAGATTACACATATACCATTAGATAGAAGCGTTTCACAAGCTACTCTTGATTGTGGATCTTTAGCAATAAGATAGTCTAAAATTGCATCACTGATTTGATCAGCCATTTTGTCTGGATGTCCTTCAGTAACACTTTCACTAGTAAAAAGGTATTTTTTATTCATGATTGAAATTCCTTATTAATATGGTTGTTATAAAAAATCTATGAAGAAATTGTATTGAAGTTTATTAAAAAAGGAGGTAAAAAAGTCTATCCAAATAGCTTAAAACTACTTGGATAGAAAAATTTATTTACAATTTGGGCAAAAACCAAAAAAGTTCATATCAGAACTGATAATATTATAATTTGTATGTTTTTCTAAATCATTTAATAAAGATTGTGTATCAAGTTTTACATCTTCAACTTTACCACAACTTTGACATATAGTGTGAGCATGTGCTTCTTTTGTTAATTCGTATTTCGTTTTCATACCAATGATTTTTACTTCTTTGAGTATACTTTTTTCAACCATTGCATTAATATTTTTATATAATGTTGCTAATGATATATTTGGAAACTTCTGCTTAACAAAGCTAAATAGCGTATCAATATCTATATGACCCATAACATTGATTTGGTCTAAAAGCAACAATCTTTGAGGAGTCACCTTTAGCTCATGTTGTTTTAATATTGAGCTATAGTCCATATTCTATCCCTTTCGTTTTGAACTAAATTATGTAACAAAACAGTATTTTTACCAAATTATACCTAATAACTATATAAAAAGAAGACAACATCGTTAGATTATTAAAGGAAATTTATTTTCTTTTAATATTTTAACTCATATAATAAATAAGAAATAATATTTTTAAAGGAGTATTTATGGCACGAGTTGGAAATTCGATAATTAAGGGTTTAGAGGTTCAAGAGATCATCAATTTATTAAACAAAGCATATGCTGATGAATGGTTAGCATATTATCAATATTTCATTGAAGGAAAAGTTGTAAAAGGAATTATGAAAGATGCTGCAATTGCAGAATTAAATCAACATGCAACTGATGAATTGCGACATGCAAATATGGTTGCAGATAGAATCTTACAGTTGGGAGGAACTCCATTGTTGCACCCAAATGATTGGATGCAATATACAAATTGTGGATATGATGCACCAAAAGATTTTGATGTGGTTTCAATTTTAGAAGATGCAATCAAAGGGGAGCAGTGTGCAATTAGAACTTATAGTGATATTGTGGAACTGACTCGTAATAAAGATATTGTAACATATGATATTGTTAGTCAGATCTTGGCTGATGAAGTGGAGCATGAGGAGGATCTTCAAGCATTGCATGATGATATTACAGAATTTGTGCAAGACTTAAAAAAATCTATGCAATAATAATATATAGAATTACAAGGAGAAGAAATGAAAAAATACCAATCGTATAAATGTCCAAAATGTGGAAATGTAGTTGAAGTACAAGAAGTAGGTGGAGGAAAGCTTACTTGTTGTGGTGTTGAGATGGAATGTATCACAGAAAATTTAACCGCAGTAAACTTAATGAAAGCATTTGCAGGAGAATCGCAAGCAAGAAACAAATATGAATTCTTTGCTGATATCGCTTTTGAAGAAGGATATCATAGAATCGCTCGATTTTTACAAGAAGCTGCAGATAATGAAAAATACCATGCTATGGCAGAATATCAAGCATATAATAAATTGGTAAATGATTTTGAATTTGACACAACATCTAAAAACCTCGTATATGCTGCAGATGGTGAGCAATACGAACATGAGATTATGTATCCAGAGTTTGAAGAAATTGCAAAAGAGGAAGGCCTTAAAGAGATCGCTCGTATGTTCAAAGCAATTGGAAAAGTTGAAGTGGAACATGAAAAAGAATACCGAGAGCTACTTGAAGCTCTTGAAGCTGAAGGATTTTTTAGTTCTGATGAAGAAGAAGAGTGGGTATGTGAAGTATGTGGTCATGTACATAGAGGAAAAAAACCTCCAGGGGCTTGTCCATTGTGTAGAGTTGACAAAGAATATTTCAAAAAAAGAACTTCTGACGTTACTGTTGGATAAGTTCAACTCTCAATTAATAAGTGCATCTGTCAAGGGTGCACTTTTTTTATCTCAGTATATTTAATGATAATGATTATCACTTTAAAGAAAAACTAAGTTTTCTTCTATTATAATTTTGATATCAATTATCAATATAAACTAAAAAGGAGAATAAATGAGTCAAAAAATAATAGATTCAATCAATAGTTTTACGACGTTTAAATATGATCAACATACAAAGTCAGTTCGTAATATGCAAAAAGCTAGTGAAGCTAATGTAGATGAATTTTTATCAATCATGTATATATTGGATTCAAATTTAATTCAGTATAAAACAACAACAAATTTTGATATAAGAATTATCAAATGAGATTTTTTATCAATTATGATAATAGTTATCAGTTTTAATTAATGAATCTTTGAGTAAAATCACGAAAATATATAGTGAAATATAAAATTAGGAAAAAAATATGTTTTTATCACAAATAAATAAAAATGAAAAAGCGATTATTATTAGCATTGATTCAGATGATGAATTGATCAATAGATTGGCTTCATTTGGTATTACTGAAGATTCTTTAGTTGAAGTGATCCAATTTTCATTAGCTAAAAATACAATGGAAATTGAATGCGATGGAACTGCAGTTGCATTGCGAATAAAAGAAGCACAATTAATTAAGGTAGAGAGGGTATAAATGTTACCAATAAAAATCGTACTTGCAGGTCAACCAAATGTTGGAAAATCTGCATTAATCAACGCTATGAGTGGTTCTCACAAAATGAAAGTGGGAAATTTCTCTGGTGTTACAGTTGAAAAGACAGAAATCTGTTTTGAACATCATTGCCATCTAATTGAGATGGTCGATCTTCCAGGAACCTATTCAATTGATGGATTTACAATGGAAGAAAAAGTTGCAAAAAACTATTTACAAAATGAAAATTATGACCTTATTATCAATGTAATTGATGCAACACATTTACAAAGAAATCTTTTTTTAACATTACAATTACTTAATATGAATAAAAAAATGATCTTGGCACTTAATATGGCCGATGAAGCCAAAGCTGATGGAATCGAGATTGATGTAAAGCAGTTAGAAAAAATCACAGGAATGCCATGTGTATTGGTTTCAGCAAATACTCATGAAGGGGTAGAAGAATTATTAGAAAAAATCCATCATTTAGCTGATAGTGAAACAAGAAAGCCTTCAAGAATTGTCTATAGTGATGTAATTGAAGAAGCGATCATTGAACTTGGAACTTTTTTAGATCAAAAAGGTTTTGAATATGATGACCTTACTCCAAGAGAGATGGCAATAAAACTGATCAAAGAAGATCCAAAGTTTTATAAAGCGATCCATGATCATCCTGTATTTATGGAATTACAACCATTGATGATTGAAAAACTTGGTGAAATATATACCTATCATGACACAAAAAAAATTAGTGATATAAGAAGAAAAGAACATAAAGCGATTGCTAAAGGGATACGAACTGAAGTAGTATCTTGTGCAAGAGAGAAGAAAAACCAAACTTTAACACAAAAAATAGATTCGGTACTGATCAATCAAGTGCTTGGATTACCAATCTTTTTATTTATGATGTGGGGATTGTTTCAACTCACCTTTGAATTAGGTGCTGTACCAATGGATTATATAGATGCAAGTTTTGCTTGGCTTGGTGAAGCAGTGGGGCAAAGTATACAAAATGATCTTTTACGGGAATTGGTTGTAGATGGGATAATAGCTGGGGTTGGAGCGGTAATGCTCTTTTTACCAAATATAATTATCCTATATATAGGGATCACATTGCTTGAAACCACTGGATATATGAGTAGGGTAGCTTTTCTTTTAGATGGCTTTTTTCACAGATTTGGATTACATGGAAAAAGCTTTATTCCACTAGTCACTGGATTTGGATGTAGTGTACCAGCATACATGGCAGCTCGAACTCTAAAAAGTGAAAGAGATAGGTTGATCACTTTATTTATCATTGGATTTATGAGTTGTGGAGCGAGACTTCCTGTATATGTATTGTTCGTTGGAGCTTTTTTTGGGACAGAAAATGCTGGAAATATTTTATTCTTGATCTATATGTTTGGAGCAATTTTTGGTCTAGTTATGGCGAAAATTTTACGAGTAGTTGTATTTAAAGGGGGCGATGAACCATTTGTTATGGAGATGCCAAAATATAGATGGCCTTCAACAAAACTAATATGGCATATGGTTTCAAATAAAGCATGGTTATATGTAAAAAAAGCAGGAACATTTATTTTAGCAGCTTCTATGTTAATTTGGTTTGCTTCAAATTTCCCTAAGGTAGAAACAGAGTCAAAACAAATAGCTTTAGAGCAAAGTTATTTAGGGCAAATTGGAAAAGCTACCGAGCCATTATTTGCTCCACTTGGATTTGATTGGAAGTTAACAATTGCTCTTGAGACTGGACTAGCAGCCAAAGAGGTGATTGTAGCCACACTTGGGATTTTATATAATGACGATGATGAAGTGGATGAGACATCTCAATCTCTAATTGAATCATTACAAAAAAATATTCCATTGCCAACAGCGGTAGCGTTTATAGTCTTTGTAATTTTATATCTACCTTGTTTGGCTGCTTCAATAGTTTTTGCCAAAGAAGCTGGAGGATATAAGTATTTAGCCTATTTATTTGTATTTACAACAAGTGTTGCTTGGATAAGTTCATTCTTTGCATATCATATTACTGCAATGTTAATCTAAAAAAGAGGAGTTATTCCTCTTTTTTATTCAGGTTTTTCAAATCCTAATTTTGTCATCACATCCATAGGACTCATATCATTTGATTCTGCAGCATCTTTAAATTTATCAGTTTCACTTGCATTGATTCCAAATGCTTTGAGTTTATTTATAAACTCTTCAGGGCTCATATTGATTCTTTCTGCAACATCTTTGATTTGCATTTTCCCAAGCCCCGTTAGCTGAACAGTTTTTTCTCCCTCTTTTGAAAGATTTTTATCTAATAGTTGGTAGATGAACTGTGGACTTACACTATTTTCTTTTGCTATTTGAGATAAACTTTGAGTGATTAAAAAAGTGATATTGTTTTGTTTGAGTATTTCTTCACTTTTTTGAAGATCATAGCCCATTTTTTTACAAAAATTCTTAAGTGAAGAAAGTTCAGCATGAGAATAGGGTGCAGAGCCATATGTTTTTTCCCAACTATCTTTGATACCTTCACCAAAATCTAAAAATGATGAAAAAGGAGCTATTTGATATAAGGTACCAACTAAAAAAATAGAAGTCACAATGGTTGCAACAACCATTTCTTTAGTGAAAACAATCAATTCTTTAGCTTGGTTTTTCATATAAGAGGTCATTGGTTTCCAATTATAATAGATGTGCAAAATGGTCGCAATTACAAATAGGACCATAAATACTGTATGAATTGATGCGTATTGTTCTTTTGATAACGTAAATATTTCCCAATTGGCCCAATTGGCAATTCTTCCAGGTGGAGCGATAAAGAGCATGATCCCAGTATAGGTCATAATAAACATTGCTAAAAGCATAGTCAATGAAGTGATTTTTTTGAGGTTCATTGTCATCTCCTAATGATAGTAAATAATTATAGCATACAAAGATTACAATAATAGTAGCAATAACCCTAAAGTAAAGATGAACAATAAACTACCATATTCTAAGATCATTTTGAGTTTCGAGTTTACCACTGCAGTTGAACGTATCTTGATACTTAAATATGCAGTAATAAATATTATTAAACTCATCCCAAGACTCATAAATACTGCACTTAAAAATCCAACAAATAATACTCCCATAGAAAGGGTAAATATAAATATTGTCACAGTTCCAGGACAAGGAACTATTCCAGCAGCCAGAACTACCATAAGATCAGTTGAAGTCGTTTTACAAGCATTACATCCACAACTATGTGTATGAACATGAGATATCGGTTCTTGTGGAGTTTTTACAAAACTTGCATTTGGAGCAGGGGTAAATGAATTTAATGTTGTTTTTTTCTTTTTTAGCTTCGTATAAAGTAGATAAAGTGCAATAGCCATAATGATCAATGCAGATATTTGAGTAGTAATTTTTTCTACATTATCAAACATTGTTGAAAAAAAGCTTTGAACTATAAAATAGATAATAAGCGTTAATATGAGTGCAGAAAAGGTATGTACTGTTCCAATTAACATTGAGATGTTAAAGGCCTTTACAGCAGATCGATTATCATTCAAAAAATAGGCACTCACTAAGCTTTTCCCATGTCCTGGTCCAATAGCATGAATCACTCCATAAACAAATGAAAAAAGTAACAACCAAAAATAGGCACTTGGTGAATTGTTATCTCTAATTTGTGTTAAAAGTTCTTGCATAGAATTTTTTGTTTGCTCTAGTAATTGTGAGAGATACTGTAGTAATGTTTTTTTCGTCTGCATAGTTTCTTTAGAAGAGTCTACTTGCTCAATCACTTTTGGAGGTAATTGCGTTGGTTGTGAGAGTTGTTTAATCTCCTCTTTTGGATCATAAAAATAAAAGCTTATGTCATAATTGTTTTGTTGTTGTGAGTTTAGATCAGGGTGTTTAAATTCAAAGTTTTGTAAAACAAATTTAAAAAATTCTCCTTTATCAAAAAACTCTACAAAAAGTTTATGATTAGGTTGATATTGAATATCAGCCTTAATAGTATAGTAGTAATAGATTTTTTCATCTTTATAGATTATGGTTTGATCAGAAATAGTGGTTTTGATTGGTTTGATTTCTTGAACTGTTTTATCCTTAGGTACGAGTTTAAAAAAACTCAGATAACTGTCTTTTTCTAAATACTCTTCTAAACTTTGTTTTATAAGATTGAGTTCTGCTTTATCATAAATCCCGTTTTGATTGATATCATAGGGTAATAAAGTATTTTTTGTAAATTCTTGTGAAAATTCCCATTGAATATCAAAAGTACTATGTGAATCTTTAACTTGCGAAATTACATTAATATGTACCATAGGAACATCAATTTGACACATCGAACAAGCAAAGATTTTAAGTGTGAATAAAAGTGTTAAAAATATTGATTTCATGGTATGAATAGTAGCGAAATATATTTAAAATAAGTTGATATGAAATTAGATATTCAAGGGGAAGGAGTCCCTTGAATAATCTAATGTTCTAGTTCATATCTGGTTTTGGAGTTTTTTCAGTAATAACTGGTAACTGTGGATATGAAATGTCTGGTTTTTTACCAGTCAATGCGTTCAAGAAAGTAACGATTTTATCAGCATCTTTGTCTGAGATTTTTTTACCTAATTGAATATCACCCATTAATTTAACTGCATGTTTTAAAGTCCATACATTTCCGTTGTGGAAATATGGAGCAGTTTCTTCAATGTTTCTAAGAGTTGGAGTTTTAACCATACCATCTTTAGTACCGGTAAATCCACCAACATTTAGGTCATATTTTTTAGCATCAAATGGCATCATTGTTCCACCAAGACCAATATCTGTGTGACATGTTGCACATCCTTGATCGATAAAGATTGCTAAACCTTCTTTTTCTGCAGGAGTTAAAGCATTCATATTACCATTTAAGAAGTGGTCATATCTAGATGGAGTAATAAGTGTTCTTTCAAATACTGCAATTGTATCAGTGATTAGTTCAAAAGTGATTTTTACATTATCACCATATACTTTTTTGAATTCACTAACATAACCAGGCATAGAAGTAACTCTTTCAACTACAAGACCTTTTGGTGCAGCCATTTCTGGACCAGCTTGAACAGGACCTTGAGCTTGTGCTTCTAAGTGTGGATCTCTACCATCCCAGAATTGAGCAGCATTTAACACTGAGTTATATACTGTTGGTGAGTTTAAGTGAGCTGGGTTTGGAGTCCATTTGTGTCCAACGGCAGCACCAACACCATCAACACCACCCATTGCAAGGTTGTGACAAGTGTTACATGAGATAATTCCTGATTTTGAAAGTCTTGGGTCAAAATATAGTTTTTTCCCTAATTCTACTTTACAATCAGTAATTGGATTTTTTGCATTATCAACTAATTTTAAAACTTCTAGTTGACTTTTTGGGATTGCTTTTAATCCTGCATCTGTAGCTTTTTTTACTAAATCTGCATCACTCATACCAAACGCGCTGATTCCAGCGAATAACATAGTTCCTAGAACAATACTAGTCTTTTTCATAACTTCT
>JBNLDA010000017.1:0-19631 GCA_050304095.1 Arcobacteraceae bacterium
CTCCTTGGAAAGAAACTCAATGATGGTGCAGATTATTGATCTCATCAGATGAAAACAACATGGAGAATGGGTATGTGGTGGGCACAGTACGTGGTGGCCCTTGGCGCGCTCAAGAGGCTCCATGTTGTTTTTATTTGATGAGATCAATGGAGAATATAAGCTTATTGAGCTTGCTGGAAATAATCTTTGGGGTGGATCATTGGCTGAATGGACTGAAGAGGTTCCAACAATTCCTGGACAAGTAATCGAAACAGTAGATGCGATTGCTGAATCTAATGAATTACCTGATCTATTAATAACAAATATTGATTGTTATGATAGAAGTACAACAATGACTAATATATTAATAACAATTACAAATAATGGTGAAGCTGAAGCAATACCTGATGATTATATTTATGTTTATTCAACAAGAGATGGTATTAGTTATGAATATAAAGGATCAATTCCAGCAGGTGAAAGTAGAATACTTGATGTTTCTTTAGGTAATTGTGATGATAATGGACAAAATATTACATTTACCGTTGATCCAGATAACTTTATTGAGGAATCTAACGAAAACAATAATACTTATACTTTGGCTTCTGAAAAATGAAATTTATTAATTTGTTATTATTAAGTTGTATAACAATTGCAGGGGCAACAGAAGTTAAAAATGATGATTCTTGGAAACTTGATGGAAGATTAAGTGGATATTTTCAAAAAGTAGATGTGGAAAATGCTGAAACCGAAAAAGAGGGGTTTACCCAAGCGCATGAATTGAATTTAAAATATTATGGTCCATTGTATGATGGAAAAGCTGGAGTTGAAGCAAAAATACGTGCAAGTAATGATGAACGGGTACAAAAGAATGATTTTCACTTCCTTTATTTTAAAGGGTACTATACAACTAAAGTTTGGAACTTTGAATTAGGTGATACGGCTGCAGCTATGAACTCTTATGTTTATGGTGGTTCTTTAAAAGGTTTAAAAGTTGAGTATAAATCTGAAGAGAAAGAGAAAAAGTGGGATTATAAATTTATTGGGGGAGTAAAAAAATCTCAATGGAGAGAAACATATCAAACAGTACTTGATGAACCACTTGACACATATGTGGCAGCATTTGAAGCAAAATATACTCATGAGAGAGCTAAAGAGATTGCATTTAGTGTAGCTGCACTTAAAGATGATTTAGATAGTGCTGGTAATACAACAGCTCCAGGAAATAAAGGGATGGTATTTGGAATTGAAGCAGATTGGAGATTCAATAAATATATCACTTTCAAAGGAAAAGGGGCAATTACAAGAAGTACTAATGATTTAAGAGGGGGAAAAGCATTAGACACGGAAAATGCTATTCAATTACGATTGTTAACAAGACCAGTACTTTCATCTGTAAAAAGTAATTTTACCTATGAAAGAATTTCTACTGATTTTATTTCTACAACAGGGAGCGCCAATGCAGACCTAGAAAGAATTGAAAATGCAACTTCTTGGAGAATCAATAATGAATGGTCGTCAAAATTGAGTTTAAAGGCTAGTCATGATAATTTGGATGATTCGTTAGGAGATACTCAATATACCTATTATGAAGCATTAAATTTTAATTATAAACCTAAAGAATACAAAAGAACAACAGTTGATTTTAAATTAACCAATAAAGATGTTCAAGGTCGAGATGTAAAGACAAATCAATATACTTTTGGAGTATTAGGGAATTATAGAAGTGAAGATGGATTTAGATATGGCTTAGGATACGATTATTCAAACTTAGATGATAAAAATAATTCGGCCTCATCTCAAACAATTAATAATCTACGAGCAATTATTGGATATAAACAAAAACTTGAAGGAGATAGTTCTTGGAGAATTACTGCAACAGTGGATGCACAATATTTAGATCAAAAAGACAATCAAGAAGATCGATATGGATTGAAACTTGATGCCGGGTATCAATATAGTAAAAAACTTTCTATGGATCTAGCATTTGCCTCAAGAAACAGTTATAAAGAGGATTACGATGATACGATGAATAATACATATCAATTTAGAAGTACTTATAGAATAGATGATCGAGGAAAACAGATAGTTCGATTATTGTTAGAAAAAAATGATTATAAAGTAGAGGATAATTCAGATAGTAGTTACAATGAGCATATTGGAAAACTATCGTATGTGTATAATTTTTAATTAAATAGAGCATTAAAATAGGAGAGTTTTAATGATGAAGAATTTTTTATTCCATATATTATTGGCAGTGAGTTTATTTGCCAATATACAGATTGCAGATGATGTTGGTTTTGTTGATGATATTACAATCAATGGAAGAGAATTTGAATCATTAGAACAACAAAGGATAGAATTTTATCCAGAAGATCTTCAAGATGGGAGAGTTGTGATTCAAGGTTTACTTGAATCACAAGATAGTAATACCAAGGCAAAAGCACTTACAGTTCAAATTTCAACCAATGGTGGAAAAAGCTGGAATGATGCGATTGGTCATGAAGATTGGGAATATTCTTTTGAACCAAAAATAGGCTATGTGTATGATTTTTCTTTGCGAATAGTAAAGAAAACGAATGATCTTGACAACATTGATCAGCTTATTTCTAGAGAATTTTATATAGCTGGATTCAAGTTAACTACAGATCAAAATTTAAGTATTAGTGGAAACCAAATTTCAGGTTCAGGCTATATTGAAATACCTTACTTAAGCGTATTTGATCTTTCAAATGAAATACCTGTTGATTTTGAGAATTTAACATTTGATGCCAATAATATTACAGTTGGTGAAATTGAGTATACCGGTGGTTTAGTACTTGATTCAGATGTAGCTACAATAGATTTATCTAAAATTAAATTTACCCCAAATATTGAGAATTGTACCCTTGAAGGTTCAGTCAATCTCAATGGATTTTTAGAGGCTTTACCATCAATTAATTTAGCTCAAAATAGTAAAATCAAGACAAATTCTTTCCATTTAGAAATACCTATAAACTCTCAAGAGATTACTATTTGGACGGCTAAAGGAGTTAAATTAGGGTTTGATTCAGGAAATTTAGCTGTAGATTATCAAATTGGGAATTTACAACCAACTTTTGATATGAATGGTCTTAATGCTCATATTTCATTTGGAAGTTTATTAACCACTGCTCAAAATAGTGCTAATGCTTTAGAAGCACAACTTTCAGATTTAGCGGATACATCAGTTTATACATTGCAAACTACGGCACAAAAAGCTTATATTTTAGGAAAAAATTTAAGTTTAGAAAATTTTCAAATTGATCTAGATATTAGTAATTTTGATAAACCAAAAATCAATTGGGAAAGTTCGATTGATTTTTCAAATTTTGGAAACAATATTTTAAAAAGTATACCAAATGCAACTATCAATGCACAAATTTCAGAAGATGGATTTGATGCGAGTATTACACTTAACTCTGGACTTCAACCTATTACTATTTTGAATAGAGGTAGTCAAAATAAAAATGTTTCACTCTCGTTTGATGGTGAAATATTACCAACTTTCACTGTATCTATTGAAGATTTAGATTCAACACCAAAAATAGGTGTATCAAATTTAAGTGCGCAGATAGATTTTGGGGATATTTTACAAAAAGCTAAAAATGAAGCACAAGCTACGGTAAATTCTATAAAAGCACAATTAATACAAACAGATGATCTATTGCAGCAGTTCAGTTTAAATTTTCAAGATGCCAAAGCATATGTAATGGGGACTGATTTAGCTATTGAGAATTTTATAGCCAACTTCGATTTAAATGAAATGAGTTTATCTTTAAGTAGTTCAATCAATTTGGAGGATTTTGATAATCCCATTTTTCAAGGCCTGAATGGATCATTATTTGATGCAACTATTACTAAAAATGGGTTTAGTGCTAATGTTATAGCTGATGGTGGTTTGGATCCTGTAGTCCTACTTGATCGAGGTGGCGTTGGAAAAGATGTTCGATTGTTGGTTGATGGTACTCCAAGTGTAGGTGTTAGTGTGAATACATCTGGAGTAGAATTTTCTTTTGAAGAACTAGAAGCTGAAGTTGATTTTGGTGATGTCTTACAAACTGCTGCTAATCAAGCTAATGGGGCTATTCAATCTGCACGTGCTTCATTACAAGCAGTAAGAGATACTGCAGGTGCATTTACATTGGAATTTGAAAATGCAACTAGTATCTATTTAATGGGTAAAAGTATTAATTTATCCCAATTAAATGCTCAATTGAATATAAATCAAAAAATGATCTCTTTAGGTTCTACTTTAAGAGTAACTAATAGTGATAATATGCTCTATAAGCTTCTTGATAAAGCAAATATTTCAGCTTCTATTTCTCCAAGTGGATTTAGTTCGACATTAAATTTTGAAAGTGGACTTGAACCAATCACTATTTTGGATAGGGGAGCAGTTCACAAAAACGTAAGAGTAGAATTTACACAAATGCCTACCATTGCTCTAAAACTTTTACGAGATGATGTTGATATTAGCGTAAGTGGTGGTGAAGCTCAATTGTCCTTTGGAGATTTATTAAATGATGCAAAAGCACAACTAACTGCTGCTCAAACAGAATCAAAAGAGGTTATAGCAGGTGCATATAACTGGAGTATTTCAGGTTCCAAAAAGATAATGAACGATGTTAATATTTTATTGAGTGAATTAAATGGTACATTAAATATGAATGATATGAGTAATCCATTGATTTCATTAAATGCTAAAATGGATTTGAGTCAATATTCAGGATTATTTAGTTCATTAACTGCAGTAAATTTACAAAACAGCATTATTTCTAAAGAGGGATGGAGTGCAGATATCGCAATGCATATTAATAGTGTTGATATTTGGAAACCTAAAAATGTCAAATTAGAATTTTTGCAAGACCCTGTAGTTAATTTAAAAATTACAAAAAGTGATTTTGATCTAGGTTTTTCTAATATTAATGCAAATTTACATTTTGGGACCTTATTACAAAATAGCGTTGCTCATATTGGCGGTGGTTTATCAGGTAAATTAGATGAGGTTAAAAATAGTGCTATACAAAGTGCCTCTGATTTAGCCAATAAATATTCTTGGAGTATTGATGGGATCAAAAAGCTTTCAGATACTCAAATAGCTTTTGGAAATCTTAGTGGATATCTTGATTTAGCTGATATTAGCGATCCAAAAATTCTTGTTAATGCTGATGTCGATCTCAGACAATATGCATCCATATTCAGTACAATCAATAGTGTTGAACTACAAGATGCTGTAATCTCAAAAAATGGTTTTGAAGGAGATTTGGGGATCAGTCTAGATAATCTTCCAATCTGGCCAGAAAAAAATGTTTCGTTGGATTTCACTGATCGTGCTTTAGTCCTCAATTTGGCATTAACCAGTTCAAAGCTCAATCTCGGGGTAAAAGAATTTAATGGATCATTGAATTTCGGGTCTTTATTACATGATGCAACCGCAACAGTCAATACTCTTGAAAGTGGTATACATAACTGGGTATTAAGCGGTAAGCACCAACTTAATGATACAGCAGTATCTTTGAGCGCATTATTGGGAAGTTTGGATCTAAGTGATTTAAGTGATCCAAAAATAAATCTCAATGGTCTTGTTGATTTGAGTGGATATAGTGATATGTTACACTCATTCAACGAAATCAATATCAGTGGAGCAGTCATATCTAAAGATGGTTTTCAAGCAGATCTGAGTGTTAATTTAGAAGATATCAATATTTGGAATGCAAAACAAGTAAAAGTAGCATTTGCTGATGGAACATCCCCTATTTTACATTTGGAGATAAGTAGGGATGACTTTAATATAGGACTCTCTAAAATAAATGCTGATTTACATTTTGGACAGTTACTAGATGGAGAAATTATCTCTTTAAGAGCTATGACTAATCCTGCAAGTGAAATTCAAAGAAGAATTATTGGACTTAGAAACCAATTCAGTAGAAGAGTAAATAATTTACCTGGGGTCCCAGAAGCACAAACTCCAGATTTTTCATGTATGTATCAATGGAATTTAGCAAATTCACATAATCTTATTACGGATGAAAATGGTACGGTAACAGTCACCCAAATCGGAGGGGTTGCTAATCTTTGTGATTTAAGTGATCCAAAATTAGAATTTGATGCAACAGCAAATTTTGAACAATATCATATTGCTAATACTTCATTGGGGATAGTGCAAATAGATGATGCAAAAATCTCTAAAAATGGTATTGAATGGAATTTAGCATTTATGGGTGCTTCAACTGAAATAACTATTTTGAATTTAGGTGCAAAAGAGGATGATGTAAGAGCTGAATTATTCAATGTTGATGGCAGTGCAAGTAGTAGTGGAAGTGCAGGAATTGATAGTGCTGATGGGAAATTGTATTTTGGAGCACTATTTGATGGTTCTGTTGATCCAATTAATCTACACTATGAAAACACTGAGCATTATAGCTTTAGTACAGAACAAGTTTTCACTTATACTAAAGGAGATAATTCTATTGAATTAAGTGGATTAAGTGGTACAGTTAGAAAAGTTTCAGGAAACTGGGAAGTGACTTTAGTTGGAAATTCTACAATTCAAGGAACATTATTATCTAAAATAGGAGTGAGTTCTTTATCTTTTAGTTCATTGAAAGTTACTGGTTCAGGATTCTCAGGAGATATCATTGCAAACTTTGATGAAAGTTTGAATAAATCTCTATTTAACGGTAAGGTAACCTTAGAGCTTAATACAATAGGTTTACATATAGGCGATTCTATTGCATTAACGCAATTGGATGGTATGATCGATTTAACAGCACTCTTTGATGCCGCAACCAATGAAGCAAATAAAGCAAAGGCAGCATTGAATTTTAATTCAGCAACAAAATTATTAGGTTTTAATTTTGGTACAAAACAACTTACGCTAAATGATAACTTTCTATTTAGTGCAGTAGCTGGGAATATTTCTTTAGATGGATTTGATAATTTAAATTTAGGCTTAACAGGAGATTTTGCTTATAAAGGGATTGATAATCTTTCTTTGAGTCTTGTAGATTTTGGGGTTAATAATAGTGGATTAAAAGGAAGCGTAAACCTAAATGGTTCTATTAATTCACTTTTTGATGTTACAGGACTTGCTCTTAACAATTTTGGAGTAACATTTGGCCCAACTATTAGAGGAAATATTGGTTTAGCTTATTCAGCAAATCAATTCTTGGGATCAAATCAACCATTTAATATTTCATTTGATGCACTCATTTCAACATCTGGTATTCAAACTTTTAGTGTGGATACTAGTGCTGTACGATCGATCAATATAAGTAATTTTGCACAATTGTCATTTAGTGGTATTGATGTTTCACCAGATTTTAGTAATTTTGAAATTACTTTAGATGGACGAGCAAAACCGATAAATAATCTTTTTAGTGCTTCAAACTTTATCGAGCTTGAGGGGCTAAAAATTTCAAAAAGTGGTGTTTCTGTTCAAGGTGGATATATTGAATTTGATGTAAGTGGAGCCAATACTACGCTAGGAGGTTTGGATCTTAGTTTAGAAAGACTAGGTGTTGGAATTACTGACAATAAATTTTATATAGGAGCAGGAGGATCACTTTCTTTAGGTATAGCAGAGGCTGGAGCTGGATTGAAACTATATTCAGATGGAAGTTTGGATGTAGATGCTATTGAAATTCTTGTGAATACTCCTACTCTTACATTTGGTGGGGGGATCGCTTGGTATAAAGATGATCCAATTTTTGGAAATGGATTTGGAACCACTACTCCATTGCAGTTGTCTTTAGCAAATATGTTTAGCGTCAAAGGAGAATTCAAAATTGGGAATGCTCCTCAAAAAGGTTTTTACTGGATGGCAAAAGCACAAGGAGGCTTAGGCTCTGCTGGGATTTCTATGGGTCCAATCAATATTTATGAATTAGGTGGTGGGGTTGCCTATAATATGAATATAGCTTTAAGTGCAGATAGAAAAACAAGTACCTTTACTCCTAGTGGAACTAACAATGTAATAGTTATATTAACCTCATTACTTGGAACGCCAGACCTAGGGTATACTTGGCATGGACAATTAGATTTGAACTTTAACTCTGATGGTCAAATTGTAATGAATGGAAGTACATATATACTTTCTGCACGAACAGCTTCCCAAGCAGATAAAGATAAGAGAAGAATTGGTGGTACTATTACTTTAGGAATGTCTCCAGCAAGTTTACATATTACTGCTGGTGCACATATTCAATATAGCGTCATTGAACTCACTGCTCCAAATGGTGCAGTAGATATTTTATTTGATCCAAGTGAATTTCATGTATTTATTGGTACTGATGAAAGAGCTCAAGGGTTTAATGTAACGTCAGCTTTGGGTAACATCTCTGTGAGAGTATTTGGACTGACTGCTGGCGGATATTTTATGATTGATTCTAATCGACTGGCATTTGGAGCTAATTATACGTTTGACAGAAGACTTTCAATTTCAGTATGTTGTTTTTGTGATCCATATTTAAGTTTGAATGCAAGTGCTAGAGCTGATGCATTGATACAGTATAATCCATTTTTTATGGATCTAGGAGCTCAAGCAAGTTTAAATCTTGGCGTTGGATGTGGAGATGTTGGAGCAACTGTTGGAGCAGATTTGGCTCTGCGAATGGTAGCACCAGATCCAACCTACCTAAAAGTTCGAGCTTCAGTAAGAATTCCTATTTATGGACGAGCTTCGTTTACTACTTATTTTCCTGAAAGACCTAGTAATAGTGATTTAGCTAGAAGCAATGCCAATAATGATGGATTGCCAAATTTATTGAATAGAATTGATCCATTTGATTATATGGCAACTGATATTAGTATTGTGCCAAAAATAAATATTATCACTGCCTTTCCAGCTGATGGAAGTAAATTTGATATTGGAGATATGAAAAAGAATATTAAAATAATTTCACTCAATCCTATTGCAAAAAGCATTACAGTTGATGTTAATGAAAAGACAGGATATGATATGGAACTAAAAGATTTGAAAATATATGAAAAGTCTACTGGTACAAGAGTAGTGCAAAGACATTATTTAGAATCTCCAGATACAATGAAAATAATTCCAACTTTAAGTTCAGGATTAAAACCTAACACTCAATATGTAGTTTCTGGAAAAGCAGAACTTAAAGAGTATTATAAAGAGTATAGGATAACAAGAGAAGGAGATGAATATGAAAAAATTCTGGCTAGTGATGAAGATTATGTCATAGAAGAATCTGAAGATACACCTATAAGTCAGAAGATTGTTAAAACGCAAACCTTTGAAAAAGAATTTACGACCAAAAACGATGCAGGGTTAGGATTTAATGAAATTGTAGATTATATCTTTCCAGCTAATTTGCAAAATGATGTTGCAGAAATGCAACCAATAGTTATTTATTATGATGAAATAGTAAAACTAATTAGTGGTAATAGTAATAATCAACTTATTAGTAGATATAGTGTTGAGGTATTAAATGCAAAAAAAGAGCCAATAAGTGGGAGTTTTGGATACAATGAAGAGAATAATCAGCCAAAATCTATCTTTGCTCCATCTCAACCATTGCGAGTTTATCATTTTTGTGTGAATAAAACAACTGGGGAGATCCGAGAAACATTTTTAAATAATGAAGGGCAATATCTCAATCCTTTTAGGGGTTATAGATTAGATAGTGATTATGAAGTAGAAGCGCCACCAGTAAATTCTAGCCTCGCTCCTCCCGGACTTAGTGTAGTATCTTTACCAAATGCTAATATCGGAAGATTAGTCTATACAAGTGAAGATAGCGACGGTAAAGCATTATTTGATTATTATACAAATGATACTTATAATATTCTTATCAAAGATACAGCCAATGGTCAAACAGTATATCTTTCTAGTTTCAAAGTAATTTATAATGAAGTTACCCAAGAAAATAGAAGAAGATTTGATGCTTTGAAATCTCAATTGGAACCATCCATGGTATATCATAGAAATATTGGAAGATCACATGAATTAAAATTTGATGTGAATAATGGACTATCTGACCTGGGAATTATGGGAGAAGGTATATATGCAAAATTATTTGTTACTCTTAATACTAAAGATTTTGATAGTGAAACAATTGAAACAGAAATTAAAGAATTGAGAGTAGAAAGAGATGGGAATACAGTACACTCACAAAAAGATGAAATTGTAGGTTTAGAAAGTGCATTGATAAAATATTATGATAGCAATACAAATCAATATTTGCACCAAAGTGATATAGAAATTAGTGAAGGTGGAGTATATGATACTTCTGGTATTGATGCTGCACAGGGAATAATAGAACAACAAGCAGGATTTGGAGATGGGCCAAGACCAAATGAATTAATGGATGGTATGCTTGGATCAGGAGTCTATGATGGTATGAGAGGTGGAATGTTAGGTGGAAATGTTGGCGGTGGTTTTGTTGGAGAGAGTATGAATTTGGGAGTGCAGTTTTGAAAAAGATATTTTTAGTTTTTATAATTTTAGTAGGAAATTTATTCGCAAATAATGATCTATTACAAGTGTATGCAAAATATGATCAAGGTAAAATCCAACTTAAATGGATTGTTTCAAATAGTATTATTAGCAATAGATTTGAAGTTTATAAGATGGTGGATTCAAAAGAATTACTGCTTGGAAAAACGAAGCCAAAAAGTAAGAAAATGTTAGAAAAACAAGGATATACTCAAGAATATATTGAATATATCTATCCAACTCATCCAGAATTTAAGACGATGGATCAACAGATTTCTTATACAAAAGGTTCTCAAAAAGCACAAGGTTTTAAAGTATTAAAATTAATCAAAGATAATCTATTTGCACAAAACCTTGGACAATTTTTTGTTGATGGTGATGTAAAAAAAGGACAAAAGTATACGTATAAGATTGTTTACTATGTGAATTCAACAAAAAAGGCAGAGAAAACGATTCTTGTTGATACAAATAGAAATTTTGAAAGTAGAGTATTTTTTATAAATGCCAAAGAAGTTGATAAGCATGTAGAATTAAATTGGAGCACAGATAATAGTTATAGTTTTTATTTCGTCTATAGAAAACTACAATCTGAAAAAAACTTCAAAAAACTTGTAGGGGATCCAATTTATTATGCACCAAATTCAAAAAGTATTTATAAAGATGATAAATTACAAGCAGGGCTTAAAGCACAATATTATGTTACAAAACTAGACTCTTTTGGCAAAGAGGGACCAGCTTCTAAGATTGTTGAAGCAATGATTAGTAAAGAAGAGAAGCCAACTATAGTTCAAAATTTTTCTTTACAAAATAAAGATACACGAATAACATTAAGATGGCAAGAACAAAATGATGCATTAGGATATAACATCTATAGAAATAGTTCTTATCAAGGTGTTTATGAGAAATTAAATGAAAAACCTATTGTAGGCAATGTTTACTTTGATAAAAACTTTAATGTTGGGAGCAACCATTATTATTACGTTACCGCAGTTAATAAACAGGGAGAATCAAAACCTTCTCAAAAGCTTCTTTCGTATGCAAAAGATGTAACCCCTCCATCAATGCCAACAAGTTTAAAAGCTTCTACAAGTCCAGGTATAGTAAATCTTGTTTGGGAGCATAAAAAATCCAATGATATACTTGGATATAGGGTCTATTTTGCTATGGATAAAAATGCTTCAGAGTGGTCGATGGAAGCAAAGGATATTTTAGAAAATAAGTTTTCACATAAATTGTCTAAGAAATTAAGTCGGTATCAATATTTTTATTATGTAACGGCTGTTGATAAAGCATATAATGAAAGTGCTCCATCAAACATAGTTACCGTTCAATTACCAGATGTAACAGCTCCCAAAGAACCAATAATTACACAAAAGAGTATTTATACAAAGAAAGCAATCTTGTCTTGGAATGCAATAGATATATATGATTTTGACCATTATAATGTTTATTTAGAAAAAGACGGAAAACAAATTAAATTAAATGAAAAACCTTTAAAACAAACAACGTTTGAGCATATTTTTGAAAAGCCAATGCAAGGTAAAGCAAATTATATAGTGACAAGTGTTGATAAATATGGGAATGAATCATCAAAAAACAATAAATTTGAAGTTGTATATCAAGATATAGATGGTGTTAAGATAGAGAGTATTTCTTATGGAATCAATAAAGAAAGTGTCACAATAAAACTAGCAACAAAAGATAAAGACTATAATGGATTTGAAGTTTTTCGAAGTAGTGGAACAAACAATAAATTTTATAATGTTTCGGCATTTCAAACAGGTTATGAATATAAAGATCAAAACGTTGCAAAAAATCAATTTTATTGGTATCAAATAAAACTTTATGATAAATCTGGAAATGTTACGCTCAGTGATGTAAAAATGATAGAGTTTAAATAGTTATATAATATTTTTATCATGATAAGTTAATAGTAGCCTAAACCAACATATATTATTATAGATAGATAATTTTATATAAAGGGCATCTATTATGAAAACAGTAAGTATTATTGATAATCAAACAAATAAAAAGATCGATTGTCCGATTTTGGAATCTACATTAGGAAATGATGTTATTGATATCTCAAAACTATCAAGCGAATTAGGCTATTTCACTTATGATAATGGTTTTGGGATGACTGCAGGGTGTACATCAGATATCACATATATCAATGGAGGTAAAGGGGAACTTCTTTACCGTGGATATCCAATTGAATATTTAGCTCAAAATCATAAATATCTTGAAGTATGTTATTTACTTCTTAATGGTGAATTACCAAATCAAGAGCAATTTAAAGAATTTGAAGATGATATGAGAATCAAGCGATATCCAAATGAGGGTATTAAAAACATTTTCAATGCTTTTCCAGACAATGCTCACCCAATGGCAGTTATGAGTTCAGCAGTATCTGCATTAAGTGCTTTTCATCATCAACATTTAACAATTAAAACTGAAGAAGAGTATCTTGACATGGCAAGAAGAATCATTGCCAAAATACCTACGATTGCAGCATATACCTATAGACACTCTATGGGATATCCATTGATGTATCCAGATATGGATCGATATTTTACTGAAAACTTTTTATATATGATGAGAGCTTTTCCTGGTGGAGAAGTGGATATCAAACAAATTGAAATCGATGCCCTTGATGCAATTTTTACGCTGCATGCAGATCATGAGCAAAATGCTTCTACTTCAACTGTAAGGTTGGTAGCCTCAACAGGAGCACATCCATATGGAGCAATTACTGCAGGGATCAATGCTCTTTGGGGTAGAGCTCATGGTGGAGCGAATGAATCAGTAGTGGATCAGTTAAGTATGATTGGCGATGTGAGTAATGTAGAGACTTACATTGCAAAAGCAAAAGACCCAAATGATCCATTTAAATTGATGGGATTTGGTCATAGAGTGTATAAAAACTTCGACCCAAGAGCAAGGGTATTAAAACAACTAAGAGATTCATTACAAGAGGAATTGGGAATTAGTTCAAAATTAATCGAAGTTGCTAATAAAGTTGAAGAGATTGCATTGACGGATGAATACTTTGTAAGTAGAAATCTTTATCCAAATATTGATTTTTACTCGGGAACAATTCTATCTGCACTCAATATTCCACGATCGATGTTTACTCCAATTTTTGTTATTGGAAGAACGGTTGGATGGATCACTCAATGGATTGAGCAAGTAAGAGATCCAAAATCAAAAATCGTTCGACCACGTCAACGATATGTAGGACCAACTCCTAAAGTTTAATAGCCTCTTACCCTATCCACTACATTTTGTAGGGATAGGTTTTTTTGCATATTTTTATAATTTTGTACAATTTGTTCTGCAACACTTTTTGCATTGGTAATGCTTGCAATATGTGGAGTGATCACAATTTTTTCATGATTCCAAAGTAAATTTTCCTTTGGAAGAGGTTCTGCTTCAAATACATCTAGAAATGCCCCTCTTAGATGGTTGCTATCTAAAGCTTCAATCAAATCATTTTCAACTAATTGTTGTCCCCGTCCAACATTGATAAATATACTATTTTGTTTCATTTTATTGAAAAAGTCTTTATTATATATTTCAGTAGTTTCATTGGTTAAAGGTAAAATTCCTATAACTATATCAGATTGTTCTAAAAAATTCTCAAGTTCATTTTTTGTATAGGTTTGAATATTTTGTAACTCTTTTTTACTATTTGAAAACCCAACTACATTGAATCCAAGTTGTGTAAAATTTTGAGCAACTGTTCCTCCAATAGAACCAAGACCAAGTATTCCAATAGTAGTTTTAGAAAAATTTGTAGGGAAATATTCTTTCCATATTTTTTGTTTTTGTTGGATAGCGTATAGATCAAATTTCATTACAAAATGCAGTGTAGCACTTAAACAATATTCCCACATATTTTTTGTTAGATTTTCATCAACTAATTTGATGATCTGAATATCTTCTTTAATAGTTTTGTCTTCAAGGATATGATTGACTCCAGCCCCAATAGAACAGATTACTTTTAAATTAGAAAATTGATTAAAAAAACCTTCTTTAAATGGCCAAGTTAATGCAAAAGTGATCTCATCGGGATTTCCAATTTCTGGATACACTCTTATATCAAGGTTTGGATCAATATTTTTTAAAGATTTGATCCAAATATCGGTATTTCTATTTTGTGCATAAAGAAGGATCGCCATTTGTATGTTTCCTTTGATAAATTTTTAAAAGTGCCCAAGCAATGAGAATCGCAGCAATTGTCCGAATTAAAATAACCAGAGTAAAGTCTGCACCAAAAATTACAAATAAAAGAGTATCTTCAATAATTGCATGACAGATCATCAAAAAGGTACCTATATAAAATATATCATCTTTTGATAAAGCATTACTGCTTGATTCTTTGATCAATATTCCTGCTCCATAGGTGATTCCCAAAATGATTCCAACCGTTAAGGTAAAGCCTTTGCTTACATTTTTTGCAGAATTTTTGATAAATGGTCTGCTTTTGATATAGTCCATAATAAAAATAAGAACGGTTATAAGAATAATGATCTTGATCGTTAACATTACTGAATTGTTAATTGAACTAAAAAGTAATTGTGTAAAACTCTCATAGGTTGCTTTAGTAAAGGTTTCATTAGATAATGTTGCACTAAACCATGATGATGGCATAAGAGCCGTGACGATTCCTAAAACTAAACCTCCAAAAAAACGTAAGCTATAGGAATAAGTGTTGCTAATTCCTATTTTTTTCATAATCACACTTTCTACAACTAAAGAGTGACATACTCCTAAAAACACTGCAAGTATGCTCCATTGATGTGGTGTCATATCAAGAGGTGCTGCAAAAGCAACGGCTGCATAAAGGTTTAAAAATATCCCACTAATAATTGCCAGTGAAGCTTCCGCTGGTAGATTCAGTAATGATGTAAAAGGTTCTACTAAAAAAGCAACATATGATAAAGTATTATAGTAAAATAAAATATCGGCTAAGATATAGATGGGGATCACAAGTTTGATGATGATCCAAGCACTTTTAAGTGCGGAGTTAAAACTGTCTTTGTAATTCATGCTGATATTCTACCTATTTTGTCTTAATGAGTCCCAAGAAAATAAAAGTATAGCGATCCAAATCAAACCAAATGTAACCATTTTTTCAGCATTTAAAGGTTCCCCATAAAGATATACTGCAATGATAAATGATAGTGTAGGTCCAATATATTGTAGCATTCCAACGCTACTTAAAGATATTCGAGTCACCCCACTATTGAACCATAGTAATGGTAAAACAGTCACAACACCAGCTAGTAATAGCATAAATGATATATATGAGTCTCCAGCTAAAAAGCTGTTGTTTTGTGTAAAAAATTGATAGCTTAAAAATGCAAGGGCAAATGGAAGCATCAATAGTGTTTCTACAAATAATCCTGGGATTGATGAAATATTTACTTTTTTTCGTATCATTCCATAGAGTGCAAATAAACCGGCTAAACTTAATGCAATAAGAGGTAATTTTCCAAAAGAGATCACTTCTAAGCTCACGGCAACAAATACGATAAAAATTGAAATCTTTTTATTGGCTGTCATTTGCTCTTGAAAGACTAAATATCCAAGAAAAACATAAATTAATGGGTTGATAAAGTACCCAAGACTGGTTTCAAGAATTTTATCTATACTTATTGCATAAATAAATATAAGCCAATTAAGGCTCACGAAAAGTGCAGAAAGAAAGAGATATTTTAATTGTGATAAATCTCTAAAAATAGGTTTTATTGTATGGAACCTTCTTGTGATTAGAAGTAGAAAAAGTAATACAACCACAGACCAAATGATACGATGGGATAATACTTCAAATGGATCAACACTGCTTACTTGTTTAAAATAAATTGGTACTAATCCCCAAAAGGTAAATGCTAGGATAGCAAATATAGTACCAATTTGTTGTTGTGTTAAGTTTTTCAAATGGATTCTTTTAGTTTATTTAATTATACCATTACTCTTATATAAATGGAACAACGGAACTTACTAAAACCACCGCAACTATTTTATTAAATATTTGAACATTTTCATTGCTATGAATGATTCTTTTTAAAAATACTCCACCTAATGACCAAGAGTGTGTCGTAATGATCCCTATTAACACAGTTATTATTGACATCAATAGTATTTGAAATAATAACTCATTTGATGTCGTTAAAAATGTAGCTAAAGATGTTATTGCCATAATCCATGCTTTAGGGTTGACCCATTGGAATAGCACTGCTTGCCAAAAGGTAAATGGTTTTGCTTCAGTATCATTTGAATGTAATGATCCTTTAGCATTTGCTATTTGCCATGCCATCCAACATAAATAACTAATTCCAATATATTTCATAATTTCTAAAACCATTGGATTCTGTTCAAAAATTTTTCCTAAGCCTAACCCTACAATTAAAAACATTATTGGATACCCAACGATGATTCCAAGAGCATGGGGTAATGTTCGTTTATATCCAAAAGTTAGTCCAGAAGATAATAACATTAAATTATTAGGTCCGGGACTCATACAAGCTACGAATGTAAAAAGTATAAATGAAATCAATACTGTTATTGAAAATATTTGTTCCATTCATCCTCCTTATATCCATTTAGCAAGTTTGTACAAACCATCATAGGTTTGATGGATTGTACTATTGTTAAAATTAAACTCCAAAGCTTCACATGAGGCCATATTTATGAACTCAATTTTTGCTTTGTTGCATTTATTAACGAATGCCGGGGTGTTGACATCGTTAAATTTTCCAACAATTTGTAGACCATCTTCTGGTTTTTCATATTGGAACTGTGGTAACAGTTCATCCAAATATCCGCAAATGATTTGTAATTTTTTTTGTTCAATGCGTCTCATGTTTACTCCTTTGTAAAATTGAATAGAATAATAACAAGAAAATAAAATTAATTCTTCACACTTAGTGTGTTTATAGTTATCTATTTTTGCTAATAATTATTATTAAAATTGTTATAATTATATGCTTTTTATGCTACAATATAGTATGCATAAAAAAGAAACGAATCTAATACATAGTAAATTAGCCAATGATTTAATGAACTACATTAATAACAATATTGAAACCGATATCAATATAGACCATTTAGCTCATGAGTTTGGAATCAGTAAATATCATTTTCATAGAATCTTTAAAGAACAAATGGGAAGTAATATTTATGAATCTATCAAATCAATACGACTTCAAAAAGCTTCAAATTTGTTGATAACGAATAAGTATTCAACAATCACGGAAGTTGCTAATATGTGTGGATATAGTTCTCAAACCTCTTTTTTGAGAGCCTTTAAAGAGCGTTTTGGTCAAACTCCAAAACAATGGAGAAAAGGTGGTTATAAAGAGTACTCTAATATGATTTTAGAAAGTTCAATTGCAGCATCATATTCAAAAGCTGATTATTCTCATCTTACTCCTCGAATAGTGAAGTCAAAAGGGGGTGTGGCTTATTATATTCGATTGAATGGGTATAATAAAAAGGCATTTGATGTTTGGAGAAAACTACAAGCATGGGTATATACTAATGATATAAAAGAGTATAAGCAAATTGGTATCTATCATGATAATCCAGTTATTACGCCATTGGAAGATTGCCATTATGTTGCTTGTATTGTTTTAGATAAAGATGCCCCTTTTATTGAGACGTCTTTACCAATATTTGATATTTTAGATGGGATTGTATGTGCAGCATTTGATGTGCAAGGAAAATATGGGGATATATTGAAATTGATCCAATGGGTTCACCATGAATGGTTGCCTAATAGTGGCTTTGAAACAACAACGATTCCCTCATATAGTGAAATGCATAAGAACCATTTTTTAGAAGAGGATCAAACATTTGATATTACTTATTATCTTCCAATAAGATATGTTTAATCTTCTAGAAAATCGTCTTTATAGGTATCTCGAATAGCTAAAAAATCGTCAAGGTTTTCCATAAATACATCGATTATTTTTGGATCGAAGTGAGTTCCTTTTCCTTCATTAAGAAGGTCTAGGATTCTAGGCAGTTCCCAAGCTTTTTTATAGCATCTATCACTTCCAAGGGCATCAAATACATCAGCTATTGCGGTGATTCTTCCAAAGATATGTATCTCTTCACCTTTTAATCCTCTTGGATATCCTGTTCCATCCCATCTTTCATGATGTTCGTGAGCAATAGTTGCAGAGGCTTTTAATATTGGACGTTCAGAATTATTAAGCATGTTATACCCAATAGTACTATGTGCTTTCATTTTTTCAAATTCTTCTGGTGTGAATCTAGCTGGTTTATTAAGTAGTGCATCAGGAATTCCAACTTTTCCAATATCATGCATAGGTGAAGCGATTCGCAATAATTCAGCATCTGCTTCACTTAAGCCTAATTTCTTCGCTAAAATGTATGAATATTCAGCTACTCTTTTTACATGGTTACCAGTTTCTTTACTTCTTGACTCACCAATAGAACCCAATGAAAAGATAACATCTTTTTGTGTATCATCGATCTCTTGATAGAGTTCAATTGTTTCAGTGATATCAAATCCAATTCCCATATATTCTATAATTTGATGATGGATGTCTAAAATGGGAATAAAAGAAAAATCTATATAGATGAATTTCCCATCTTTGCTTGGAATTTTTAATACTCCTTGCCATAATTCAATATCAACGATTTTTTGAATAATGGTAGATGCATCATCATTATATGGAGTTATAAACATCTCCCCGAAATTTTCACCAAAAAGATCTTCTTGCGTATAGCCAGAGATTGCCTTAAATTTTTCATTGATAAAATTGATCTCAAGACGGTTATTGACCCTAATGAGAGCAGTTGAAATATCTACAGCATTTTCATATTCTTGCATCATATGCATTAGGTCATTGAAATTAGCTTTGTTTGATGTAAGTTTAGCTTGTAATGTTTCTTTATAGGCTTCAAGTTCAGTGATATCATTTGAAATCACAATGTATTCTTCAGTTTCATTGTCTTGATTAAGGATTGGTATGATGGATTGATCAACTATAAAGACAGAACCATCTTTTTTCTTTCTTTTTAAAACACCTTTCCAAATCTCTTGTTTATCAAGAACGGCTTTTTGTTCTTCATAGATTGCAGGATCTGTTTCCTCTGTGTGCAATATACTAGCGTGCTTTCCTATTAATTCATCACTATC
>JBNLDA010000018.1:0-19284 GCA_050304095.1 Arcobacteraceae bacterium
TCATAAAACGAAAATTCTCTAGAAATACCTGTTTTAAATGAAACAATCTGATAGGTAAAAAATTGCTCACTTGTTTGATGGCGTTTTGTAAAATCATCCAATGAGGTTTGTAATTTTAACATTTTTTTTGCACTTACATTTCCAAAACTCTCACGAAATTTATATCGTTCTACTTGCGTGAATTCAAGGACATTATACAGATCATTAAGATTTTTCCAAACTGATTTAAAAAAATGCTTTCCAAAAAGAATCTCTTCAAAACAAACCAAATATTTGCTATTTTCCAATGAACTCTTTGCTTGATGTTTCATCGCAAAATACTCTTTTTTAAACAAAGTGATCATCCAATTTTCATCAAGCTGGGAGATAATATCTAATTGTTCTTCTTTATTGATATAATTAATAAATTTCCATAGCATTCCAATACTATCTGAAACATTTTGTTCCTCTTTTGCTGTGAAATATTGCTCAGACATATACCATACAACATTTTCAAGTAATGCATCACTTAATGAAATTTTATGATTATGAATGATCTTTTTATAAAGATTAAATCGCATCTCGATCATATGCTCAATATCCAATAACCCCTCATCAAAAAATGTTAATGTATATTGAGTATTATTTTGGACTAAAACAGCTTGTTTCGTAATACGAATATGATCAACTGCCCCACCTATATAACCACTAGCCAACATATCTCTATTGATATAATCAAGTCTATCTGCATCAACTGTACCATCTATATATCTATGTAATACTTCATAAGAGAAATATTTATCTTGTTTTTCATCTAAAATATTTTTTACCAATGTATGAAGTAACACTAAATAGTGTTTATCATAAAGAGTTTGCACCAATTGTGGTAATTCCGTTTTGAATAATATATCAATCAAATAACTTCCAACTGCTTCATGTAACACTTCATTTTCATCATGATTGGTTATTTGTTTATAAAAATGGATGAATTCTAATTCTTTGTGATTTGGTAAGCTTTTTTCATTGATCTTTCTATACATCTTTTGTAAGGCATATTCCACTTGATGGGAGAAAGGAAAATGTCCAACATCATGTAAAAGTCCAACTAATCGTAATGCTTGTAAAATGATAATATATACATTGTTATGAAGTTTAGATTTTGTTGGAATGATAAACTCATATAATGAACTATCATCAAAAAAGTCAAGATTATCCAAAGAAATATTGAGATTTTTTTCTTTGATGATATTGGTAATCGATTTATGTAAAGCCTTTATGAAATCATCTCTTAAATTTTCATCACTATTGAGTAATGAATTTTTGAGCATATGAGAAGCTAAATGCATTGTTCCAATACTATGGATATATCTTTTGGTATTGATTGATGGAAATGCAAAATATGCTAATGCATTTTGCGTAATAAATAAAAGCCGATTGACTACTTTGGTTTGTAAAAATTTATCTTCTAATTTAGTATATTCTAAATGTTGATAAATGGTATCATTAATGAGTCTTCGGCTTTTTTGCATCTATCTATTCTTTTTATTTTCAAAAATTCTTTCAGTGAATTCTGCAAATTTACCACGAACCGCTTTTTGAAGCTCTATAGCAAAGAGTTTCAATTCTGGATGTTCAAATCTTGTTTGTTTTAACAATGAAGTTAAACCATTGTTGTATTTATTAAGATACAAGTTATCAATTTGTCTATTTGATCCAATCACCACTGCCATACAAGATTCATCGAGTCTACTTAAGATCAGTTGAGTGGTATTTTCACTTGAGTTTTGCCACTCATCCATAATGACTATTGCTCCACTGAGTGTTCGTCCTCTAGCCTCTCCTGGCCATAACATATCAATCTGATATTTGTTGATTAACTCTTGTTGTTTGGCCATAATAGATTCTTTATTGTCTCTATTTTCCGTTTTTTTGAGTTGTTTTTTGGCTACAAATTCTAGTGTATCATACAATGCCATATTATAGATTCTAAATTTTTCATCATTTCCTGCTAGATACCCTACATCAGCCCCTTTATCAAGTGATTCAATCGAATTTCGTACATAAACAATTTTTTCAAACATCCCTAGATCGATCAATCGCATCGCTGCACAAATACTCATTAGTGTTTTTCCTGATCCAGCTTTTGCATCAATCACCAATAGGTTGTACATATTGCTAAGTAATGCTTTTAAAAAAAATCGCTGTTTTAAGTTTGCTGGTTTTATCATTAACCCTTTAAAGTCACTATCATCAATGACAGAAATCTTTTCATTGATGATAATCGCATAGGTACTATTTCCATCACTACTTTTAAATTCATAAGAAAAGTTTTCAGGGATATAATCAGGATCAATTTGTTTCACATCCAACATATGCAATCTATTAAAATGGCTAGAATCCAGTTCGATCGTTTTTACAAATTCAAACTTAGGCACATCGCTTCTATCATCATGCAAAGTTTGAGTTTTAAGATTAGCAAAAAGAGCAAATGTTCGAGCATAAATATCAAGAGAGAGGAATATTACATGCGCACCTTTATAATACTCTTGAGCAATTTGTGCTGCTTCAATGATTCGTTTATCATTACTTTCACTTAGATTGTGTTGTTCTATTTGTGTATCATAAGCATCTTTAGAAATGATATGAATCTCCATATCTTTAGTATGCAATTTCACTACTTTATAGTATCGCTTATAATCAACTTCTTTGATCTTCATTTTTGCTAAGATTCGTGCGAATTCTCTAGCATGATAACCAATATCAGTAAACATTTTTTTCTTGTCTTCAAGTTCTAAAAGAACCGTTTCTGGGATCACCACAACATTCGTACCATTATCAGAAATATCAGTAAGATTTTTTACGTTTTGCAGAATTACATTTGTATCAAGTACATAGACTTTTTGTGCCATATTAGCTCCAAGTGAATAATAGATTTATTATATCTAAACTTGTTTACAAAACAATAACACTATCGCAATTCAGTTGTAACTGTTTTGCAATAGAATTTTCAAATTTTTTTGGAGTAATTAATGAAAAGATATGCAATGATAATCGAATATTCTTATGGTAGTGATAAAGGTTTTGATGGATTTAGACCAGATACAAAGCCAATCTTACAATCACTTAAAGACATAGCAAATATTGATGGTGAAGTAGTATTTTATAATCCCAATAGAAATGAGGAACTTTTTAAATATATCAAGAAAAATGCCACTATCGTCATAAGTAGAATCAATCCTGGTAATTTGAAAGAGGTAGATCAATACTTTCAGTTTTTAAAGTCACTAAGTGATGAAGGTATTGAAGTACATACGCATCCTGATGTAATGATCAATCTTGATTTTAAAGATATATTAGAAAAGCTCAAAAATTCACTCGTTGGAGACAAAGAGACCAAGTTCTACCACACTTTCAAAGAATTTAAAAACTCTTTTCCAAAAATACTTGAAAAATATAGAATTCGAGTTTTAAAGACCAATTATGGCTCTACTGGAGAAGGAGTTTATCTCGTAAATTTAAGAGATGATGAAAGTGTCATTTGTACTGAAGCTGTGAACAATGATAAATTTTTCTTTGAAAATATGGATGAATTTTTAGCAAAATTTGAAGAGAAATTTGAACCTGATGATCCAAAAGCAAAATATTTTAAAGGGAAAACTGGATTTGTAGGATGCAGATATCTTTCACGAATCAATGAAGGGGAAATACGAGTACTTTTGGTTAAAGACAAAATTGTAAGTATTGTACATAAGATTCCACAAAATGGTGGTTTTTCTGCAACACTTTTTAGTGGGGCAAAATATCTATACGAAAAACCTGATAATCCAAAATATAAAGAAGTAGTAAAACTTACTCAAAAAGCACTCAAAGATATTAAAAAACATCTCAATGATCAAGATTACCCACTACTTTGGACGATGGATTATATTCTAGATTTTGATAAAAAAGGGAAAGATACTTATGTCTTAAGTGAGATCAATTGTTCTTGTGTTGGGATCACGACACAACTAGATTTAACCGACGAGATAGCCAAAACTTTTATTCGTGATTAATAAAGTGATATAGATATGATTTGATCAGCCTCTTTTGAGGCTTTTTTTAATCTTGCCAATTGTGAATCAAATTCATCTTTATTGCACTCAGGATGAATCTCAACAATTGCACACGCAACACTGAGTAATTCAAATTTTCTATGTACTCCAAAACGATCTTTGGTCTCAATATAGCCATTGTATTGATCCTCTTTTGAATAGATACTCTTGACCCCTTCTTCAAAAGAATTTCTGATTCCCTCAACCATATAATAAACATTTTCAAATTGAGTTGCCGTAAATCCCATAAAGAAATCATCACCACCAATATGAGCTATAAAAACATCATCATGAGCATATTTTTGCATCATCTCACTAAACATCAAAATAGCCCTATCTCCTTGTCTAAAACCATATAGATCGTTAAATGGTTTAAAATCATTAAAATCAAAATAAACCAAATGGTGGTGTTCATTGTTATGACCTTTAAACACACTGGCAATAAATTTTTCAATTTGTTGGTTTCCAGGAAGTTTAGTCAAAGGGTTTTGATTTTTTGCAATTTCAATATTTCGATTATATGAAAGTTTTAACAAATTATTGAGATCTACAAATCCAACATAAGTGTTGTTGGTTGTAACAAAAATCCCATCAAACTCTCCATTACTCATATTAAATACTTCTAATGTTTTATCAATTCCCCAAGAAGATTCAACGCTCAAACAACCTTTCATGAATTTTTTAATTTTATTTTTCTTAGTATTGTCATTTTTTGCCAAAGACAATCCGTATTGCGAATATGAGAGTTCTTTTATATCTCTTTCATAAATCACTCCCAACAGATGTCCCATATCGTTTACAACTGGAACAAAACTATTTTCAGGATTTTCTTTGAAGTATAAAAAAAGATCATGCATACTAGCATTTTTATTTATAGGGGTGATATTTTTTATATTGGTTGGATCAATACTATTTTCATTATCCCCTCTTTTATCACTTAGTAGCAATTCTTTGATGATCTTGTAATATTCTTTAATCTCTTTGATTTTTAGAGTTGGTTTTTGTACAAAATATCCTTGAACAAAATCTGCACCAATATCTTTACAAGTATAAAATTCATTGATTGTTTCAATCCCTTCTGCGATCACTTTCATCCCCATCACATGAGCCATATTGATGATATTTTGACAAAAAAGTCTCTTTTTAGAGTCACTTTCAATTTGATGGATAAAAAAACGATCAATTTTGATAAAATCTGATTCAGTGTAATACAACAATTGTAAACCAGAAATTCCTGTTCCAAAATCATCAATAGCAATAGTAAAACCTTCTTGCTTGTATCGATTAACCATATTTCTAATTGAACTTGGATCATTAAGCGTTCCACGTTCACTTAATTCAAAGCAGACATTACATTTACCAAGTTCTAATTCATCAAGAATTTTAGAAGTATTGCCATGGGTAATATCGGGCATATAAAGCAATCGATTGTCCAAATTATAAAAAAGTTGAATAGATGGATTTTTTAGTTTTTTGAACTTTTTGAGTGCAATTTCTCTTAATGCTATATCGAGTCTATATAAAACTCCATCTTGATATGCCTCATCAAAAAAATTAAATATAGAATGAAATTCTTCTGTTGCTTGATAATTTCGTAGTAATGCTTCAACGGCATATAATTCGCCAGTGCGTATATCAACAATTGGTTGAAAAGCAAAATCTATTTCTTCAAGTATATTGATCCATTTAGGAGTTAACAAAGTAGAGGTCACCTCTGAATCCTTTGTAAGAAAATCAATGGCAAGAGGAGAAGGAGTGGGAGGTCAATAAATAGTTTTCCTCTTGCCAAGGGATTTTTTAATTAGTGTTTTTTAGAAAGTTCTTCTAAAGTGATTTGAGCTCTTTTAGAAACTGAATCTTGAATAGCTTTTCTAGCATCATCAGCTAATGGGATTAAACCGATCTCAGTTAAGATTCCATCAGTTCCGATCATACTATCACTCATAAACATTGATACATAATCTTTCATAGCTGGTACATCTTTAGCATGATCATTTTTAATATAGAAGAATAATGATCTAGCAATTGGATATGAACCATTTGCAATAGTTTCTGGAGTTGGTAATTTACCATCTACGTGTGCACCTTGGATTTTATCTTGGTTTTCCATTAAGAAAGAATATCCGAAGATTCCGATTGCTTCTTTGTTTTTACCAAGTTTAGAAACAATTAGGTTATCGTTTTCACCTGATTCTACATATACACCATCAGTTCTGATTTCAGAGTATTTTTTATATTTTTTGTTTTTCTTTTCATCTTTTTTATAAAGATCAGTATATACAGCCATTTTTTTGAATGTACCTTGTAATACCATCTCTTCAAAAGCATCTCTCGTTCCTGAAGATTTTGGTGGTCCGTATACTACGATCTCTCTATTTGGTAAAGATGCATCAATATCTGACCATTTTTTATATGGGTTTGCAATCAAAGTTTTTCCATCTTTAGATGGTACCTCTTTAGCTACAGCTAATGCTAATTGAGCTTTAGTAACATTTAATGGAGCAGTTGCTTTAGATGATGCAATAGCAATACCATCATAACCAATTACAGCCTCAGTTATATTAGTTACACCATTTTTTTCACACATTTGAAATTCTTTTGCTTTCATTCTTCTTGAAGCATTTGTGATATCTGGAGTGTTAAGATCATTTCCAGCACAGAATAATTTCATACCACCACCTGAACCAGTTGATTCAACTACTGGAGTTGGGTATTTAGTTGTAGCACCGAATTCTTCAGCAACTGAAGAAGAAAATGGATATACAGTTGAAGATCCTACGATCTTGATTTGATCTCTTGCACTTGAAGATACAGCTAATACTGCACATGCAGCTAATGCTAAAGCAGTTCTTTTCATTGTCATTGTGTTTCCTTGTCTAAAAATTTTGAACACTGAAATTGTAAAAAATGATGATTACAGTACGGTTACATTATTTTTATGTAATGATCATGTAGTTTTTTTGTGTAACTATAAATACCTTGACAAAAAGTTATTTTTTGAATACAATTAGTATAGTTCAGTTAAACAAAAGTAAAAGGAATAGAAAAAATGTGTGATATTAAACGTCAATTACGCTCTGAAAGAGGAGCAGTAGAAAAAGTACTAGTAACACTTATTTTTGTTATTTTCGCTATGGCTGCTATGGTTGGAGTGAAACAATTCTATGTTGAAGAAGTAGATAATGCTGAACTAATGGCTAAAACTGCTGTGTTTGAAGCAATGGAAGCTGCTGCAGCTGGAAATTAAACTTTATAATTATAAAGTTTACTAATATTTCTACAATTAAATCTAATCAATTTTATACGGATATTTCAATCTAACACCAAAATCTTTTATATATTGTAATGTTGTATGTGATGCATGAATCAAATAGGATTCTTGAACATCAATTTTATCTAAAAGTTCACTAGCTTGTAGATAATTTAGATGATTTCCATAGCTCTCATTTGGACTTAAACATGCATCAATATAACATTGATCAATATCCTTTGATAATAAGAACTGCATTGATTCTTCAGATATACCTGCACAATCAGTTAGATATGCTATTGTAGTTTCACCATCTTCTATTAAATACCCAGTTGTATTTTTTGAATGTTTTAATGGAATTGGCGTAAAATAAATCTCATCTATTTTTATTGGTTCAAAAGGAATATTTTGAATATATTTAATTGATTTTTTGTGTTTAAATAAATCTGCAAAGCCATTTTCATCTTTGGGATGATAGCAATTTATTTCATCCATACTGTATCGAAGCCGCAGTAATCCCAAAGCATGGTCTGCATGAAAATGGGTGAGAAAAACTGCTTTTATTGTTTGTGTATCAAATAAAGTTGCGATATTTTCTATCCCCGCATCAATCAAAATAATATGATTATTTTTTGTTTTAATATAAGCGCAAGTTGAAAGATTGGTTTTCTTTTGAACTCTATATTCTTCACAAATTTCACATTTGCAATTGTGCACAGGAATACCTGCACTATCAGCTGTTCCTAAAAAATGAAGTTGCATTATAAACCTTTTTGAATATTTTGATATAAAAACAATAAAAGTATAGTAGCAATTATTGTAATTGCAAATAAAAGCATAGAAGAAATATATACCCCAAAGTTTTCTATCATATAAGCAAATCCAAATGGTACAAATGCAACCATGATAGTTCTATACATATTGATATTTCCAGTTGTTTTCCCAAAATTAGTTTGTCCAAAAAGATATAATGGAATTGATCCTCGAATAATATTACTCAATCCTTGCCCAGCCCCATAAAACAATACAAACAAAGTAGCCAATAGTGGTTCATAACCACTAAAAATCAAACATAAAATCCCCAAACTCATAATAAATGTTGAAATGATTCCAGAAACCAATGGGGAGATTTTCTTTGAAATAAATATTTCTAAAAATCTAGCTCCAACTTGCGCTGGACCAATCAAAGCTCCCAAAGCTATAGCGCTTACAATTTCAAACCCAAAACCTTGCATTAAGCCCAAAAAGTGCGTTTGCATCACTGTAATTGGGATAGCAATAAGCGTAAAGACTATACTTACAAGTATAAATGATTGCTTTCGTAATCTGCCTTCAAGCTCTAAAGAAACATTAATTATATTCTCTTCATTTATATGATTATCAATCAACAAATCTTTTTTAAGCACCGTATAATGAATAGGAAATGCTATAGCAATATGAAACAATGAAAGCATCAAATATACATCTCTCCAAGTAAAAATTGTAAGCAAAAAACTAATTAATGGCCAAAAAATTGTTGAGGCAAAGCCTGCAATTAAAGTGATTTGAGTAATTGGAAGCCTTGCATTATTTCCTGCAAGTTGTGCAAAGGCTACAAAAGCTGCCTCATATAAAACCAAAGTTGAAACAATTTCAAGAAACAAAATAGCCCCTATATAATGCCATTGAGTTTGTATGAGTGAAAGAAACACTAAGCCCAACGTACATAAAAATGAACCCACGCTCATAATATTTCTAGCGCCATGTTTATCTAAAAGCTTACCAACTAGGGGTGCTAAAAGTCCACCTAATAATATTCCTAGTGAAAAAATCCCAAAAATAAAAGTTTTTGTCCAGCCAAATTCATTTTGAATTTCACCAGACATAATCGTAAATGAATAATAAAGTGTCCCATACCCTATGGTTGTAGTTATTCCTAATCCTACGACTGATTTAGCCGTACCATTTACAAATAATCGATCTAAAACTTTAATTGTTCACTACCTTGTATAAATACTTTTTGAATACTATTTAACTCCCCATTTAAAGAATTTAAAACAAGAAAATCTGCTTCTTTTTTATCTTTAATTGAGCCTATTTTATTGTCCATTTTCACAGCTCGTGAAGGATAAAGAGATACTCTTTTCCATGAATCTTCTATGCTTTCTAATCCTAAAGATGCAATTTTAAATGGTGATAAAAATAAAGACGGATAATGATAATCCGAACACAATATATCCAAAAGCCCTTCTTTTGCTGCATCAAAAGCTCCCAACGCACCTACATGAGAACCACCTCTTATTAAATTAGGTGCACCAAAAAGGGTAAAAACACCTGAATTTTTATGTAATTTTGCACACTCTTTGTTCATTGGGAATTCCGCTATTTGAATTCCCCTTTGAATACTTATATTCACTTTTTCTTCAGTATCATCATCATGACTTGCAAGTACAACATTATATTTTTGAGCATAAGAAATGAGTTGTTCAATTTGTATTTCACCAACTATTCTTTCCTCTTGCAATGAATCTATAAATGCTTCGATTGCTTCTTCACTCATTACCATTCTTCTTTTAATTCCATTTTTGTATCTTTGTAATTTTTTTGCATCTTCAAATCTAGGCAAATGATCGTTAATAGATAAAAGATCGATTTTCCCATCTTCTATCCATTTTAATAATTCATCAAATTCTTTTGTATTGGCAACCTCATGTCTAATATGGATAAAACTTTTACATCTAAGATTACTTGATTTGATAAAATCTATCATCATTCTAGCATTTTCTCTGCTTCTTAATCCTTCTTCAAAAGAATCTGTAATAGAGTAAAAAAATGAAGTAATACCAGATGATAATAAATGGTTATCATTTTCATGAATTGCATTTTTTAATGGGATATGTACACCTGGTCTTGGAGCTATACATCTTTCAAAAGAATCTCCATGAATATCTACAATACCAGGTAAAACAAATTGTTCATTTAAATCAATAATTTCATCACAATCTACATCAATACCTATATTTTTAAACTTTCCATTCTCAACACAAAAAGATGAATTATATAACCATCCATTTTCACTTAAAATATTGCAATTTATATACTTGATCATTAATTATTTCCTATATATCTTTTTCTTATACTTGCACTTATTTGTTCAACCACTAAAACCAAAATAAATATTGCAATAATAATTGTAGCTGCTTGATCATATCTAAACATATCCATCGATACTTTAAGCTCAATTCCAATTCCTCCAGCTCCAACTAATCCTAAAACAACAGATGATCTTGTAGCTTTTTCAAGTGCAAAAAGTGATGTATTTATAAAAGATGGCATAGAGTGAGGAATAACCGATGAAAATATAATATCAAGTTTTCCAGCACCAATTGCTTCTAGTGCTTCTTGTGAACCTTTTTCACTCTCCTCCATAGCTTCTGCAAAAAATCGAGCACAAAAACCAATAGTATCAACCACGATAGTCAAAAAACCAGCAAATGGCCCTAAACCGACCGAAGCCACAAAAAATATTGCCCATACCAAGTCTGGCACAGATCTAAAAAAAGAAACTAGTGATCTACCAATATAATACAAAATAGGATGAGGAGACAAATCTTTTGAAGCTAATATAGCAAATGGTACACTTAAAAAAACTCCAACAGCTGTACCTACAAACGCAATCTCAAATGTTTCAAGTAAACTTAAAGATATACTCTCCAATCTATCTAAACTAGGTGGTGTCATCTCTTCAATCAATCTTCCCATTTCTGGAATACCATTAATTAAATTTGATAATGATATTTCTGCTCCCTCAAATGAAATAGCCAAAAATGCTATAAATAAAGTAAAAATAATAAAAGAGGTAATTGATGGTTTTTCAAACCTATGTGGCAAACTATTCATAAATAAACCTTATTTCATCTTTTGTACAATTTTTACTTTTTTTATCAAATACTATTTCCCCACAATTAAGTCCAATTATCCTATCTGAATATTTTAATGCTTGTTCTATATTATGAGATACAAATACCAATGTAATTTCATTTTCTTTTACTAATTTATAAAAAAGCTCCATAATTTTTTCTCCATTTTTAGGATCTAAGCTAGCAACAGGTTCATCAGCTAAAATAATTTTAGGTTTTTGCATTAATGCTCTTGCTATGGCTACTCTTTGAGACTGTCCACCTGAAATATCTGTTGACTTTCGTTTTGCAAACTTTTCTAAACCTACAGTTTTTAGACATTCTATTGCTTCTTCTCTACATTTTTTAGGAGATAAAGACTCAAACCAATATCTTGGACCTTTTTTATTTGATAAGTTTCCATGTATGACGTTAGAAAGTACAGACAACTTTGGAACTAAATTGTGTTTTTGAAACACAAAGCCAACTTGTGCTCTAACTTTTCGTAACTTTTTCTTTTTCATTTTACTTATCTCTTCGTCTAAAAAATATATCTCTCCACTATCTGGTTCTATAAGTCTTAAAAGAGATCTCAATAGTGTAGATTTACCGGAACCATTTGATCCTATGATAGATGTAATTGAACCCTCAACTATTGAAAAAGAAATATCATTTAAAACTTGCGTACCCTTATACGATTTATTTAATTTTTTTACCAAGAGAAGTTCTCTTGGTTTATTATTTGACTTTTTAATATTAGTCTCCTACAAAGCTTGAAAATTCTGGATAACCAATTGTTTTATACATAGATCTCACATAATCATAATCACTATCTTTTATATTAGCTATAAACTTCATACCTTTATATTTTTTATTATCTTCACCTGCTAACATCGCTTTAGCCAACTCTTTTTGATTATTTATAAAAATATTTTTAAAGTTATTCACAACTTTATCATCTATATGATCACCTGCCAATAAAACATCATTTGGCAAATCCATACTTCTTGCTATTACTTTAAAAGATGCTGGTTCCAACTGTGTTTCTTCTGCTCTAAATTTTAAGAATTTATCATTCGTTATTCCAATAGCACTAATATCACCTCTTTTTAATGCTTTCCATTGAATTTTATAATCTGTATGTAAAGTTTTAATATCTTTTAGTGGATCTAAACCATAGTCAGTCATTACTTGCATAGGTGCTAAATGTTTTGATGTAGAACCAACAGAACCTAACGCAACTTTTTTCCCTTTTAAATCTTGAATTGAACTAATTCCCGAATCAGCCATAACGATAATTGCAGCAAAATAATCAGGTCTTCCAAAACCAACTACTTGTTTCGCGTTTGTTTTTTTCTTAAATACAACATATTCTGCAGGTCCAGTTAAAACAAAATCGATTTTTTTTGATTTCATAGCTTCAACTGCAGCAGTTCTATTTGGAACAGGAAAAAATTCAAAAGTATCTCCAGATTTACTTTCTAGAACTCTTTTAAATTCACCAAACTCTCTTTGTAACTCTTCCATACCTTCTAAATCTGTAATAGCAAATTTATAAGATTGTGCTTGTAATAAAACACCGATCATTAAAAATGACAATGCAACGAACTTCTTAAACATAACTTTTCTCCTTTTTTGGTTTTGAAAATTTTAATTCACTATAGTTACTACTTGATTACTACTTGTATAGATAAGTAGTATTTATTTTTATTACCATATAAATTTATTTTGCAGGCAATGATGATCACTTAAATTTTGTACTAAAATTTTACTTTTGACCTTATAGAAAAAGTTTGATTTTGAAAGTATGTAGTCTAAAATAATCCCTTCTTCATACGTTGGATCATTGTTATAATCCGCAAATCCAACTTTTTTGATTATATGAAGTTCTTGTGAAGAAGGAGTGCAGTTCATATCACCACATAAAATAATCAAATCAGCAACTTTGGTATCAATAATATTTTTTATTTGATATATTTGTTCTAATCTTCTTTCTTGAGTTAAATTAGATAAATGAGTATTAATGATCAAAATATTTTTATCATCCTGATAAAACTCTATTATCAAAATGCCTCTTTCATCACTTCCTTGCTTATCAAAAATCAAATTTTCTACTGTATGAGGTTTTATTTTTGAAAGAATAGTAAGATTTGAGCTACTGAGCACTTCGTTTCTTTTTTTAATACGAATAGGTAGCGTTGTTTTATGTAGTTTTAAAATTTCATTAATATTATCACTGCTACAGAAATGTTCACTTGTAAAATCTTCTTGAAGGCATATACAATCAATCCCTTTAAGAAAAGCACCCATTTTTTCAATACGTGCAGGAAAATCTCCACAATCTTTCCAAATATTGTATGTGACGACATTGAGTTTATTTTTCATTTTGTATGATCTTTAAAATATTGACAAATTTTTCTACTGATTCTTCAAGTGAACTTGAATTGTCAAACTCTATCACTCTTTGAGCTTTTACTTCCATAGAAGCTCTTTGAAGGCGTTGTTCTATTTGCTCTTTTGTTTCTCTCCCTCTTAAGATCAATCGTTCTATCAATTTCTCTTTATTGATAGTTATATGAATCGTCACAACATTATCAAAAGCATTTTCAAAATCCTTAATTGCATTTCTAGATACTGAAATGATATTAAGTCCCTCTTGAATACGATTTTTAGGAATCCCATACATATTATAGTGAGCACTCCATGATGAGATAAAAAAACCTTCTTTTTTTAATAGTTCAAATGCCTCTTCATCTATATAATGGTTTGATTCATTGTTATCTGGTTCTCGAGTAATATATCGACGAATAAAATTAGCCTCTACTCTATTCTGTAATGCTTTAATGAGAGTATCTTTTCCTACACCACTCGCTCCAACTATTAAAACAATCTTTTTCATCTCTAATCACCATACTTTTGAATAAAAAACTCAATATCATGAAAATCATTCATTGCCATTTTAAGTTTTTCATGTTCCCAATTCCACCATTGAATCTCTTCTAAATGTTCGATAATTTCTTTTTCAAATCTGTATTTAATCACACGTGCTGGATTCCCCACACAAATTGCATAAGGAGGCACATCTTTTGTAACAATAGCTCCACTACCTATTACCGCACCATTTCCAATAGTCACTCCACCCATAACTATTACATTGTGTCCAAGCCAAACATCATGTCCTACATGAACTTTTTTTGCCCTACGCCAATCAAAAAAGCTTTCATCATTTTCCCCAAATCCAAACATCTCTTTTCTATACAACATGTGATGCTGACTTGCCCAATGCATTGGATGTGGACTAGGATTGAGTCTTACATACGAAGCTATATTTACAAATTTACCAATAGTAGTATAAATAATTTGGCAATTTTCTGCTGTGTAACTATAGTCATCTACAATACTTTCTTGAATATTATTTCCGAAGCCAATCTCTACAAAAGAACCAAATTGAGATTTTTTGATAATACAGTCTTTACCTATATATGGTTTCTCTTTGTCAAGAATTTTTTTTTCCTCTTTTCCAAAGTTTTCTATCTCATACTTCAAAATGTAAATCCTCTAATACCATTATAAACTACTTCTCCATCTTTAAAAGTTAATACCACTTTTGGAAAATGCGATTCATCAATGATCACAATATCAGCTTTTTTCCCTTCAGCTATCACACCTCTATCACCTAAACCAGCCAATCTTGCTGGAGTAGAACTAATCATTGCAAAACCATCTTCAAGCTCTAAATTTACATCCTCTTTTAATCTATAAGGGCTCATCAAAAGTGAAGCAGGATGATAATCACTACATAAATAATCACACACGCCCTCTTTCACTAATTCACGTGCAGCAATATTTCCACTTTGACTTCCTCCTCTCACGACATTGGGTGCCCCCATACCAGTACTTATATTCATATTTTTTGCTAACTTTGCTACTTCAATACTCAATGGAAATTCTGAAAAAGTCACTCCTAGATTTTTAAGAGTATTGAGCTTTTCTTCACAATCATCATCATGACTTAACACTGCAATATCATGATTCAATCCATATTGTACAAGATCTTCAACGATTCCCACTTTGTCTTTTGAAGTTTTTGTCTTGATATATTCATCCACATCTTCAGCATCAATTTCATAAGCAGCTAAATGGTATTTTTTCCATGATTCTAAAGTTTTAAATTGTCCTTGACCAGGACTATGATCCATGATTGAAAGCATATCAACTTTCTTTTGAGCAATCAAATCTTTGATTACTTGTAATGATGTTTCACTCGTGATCTCAAATCTCGCATGTACTAGATTATCTACCCCTAAGTGTTTTTTATTTGCTTCATATATCTCTTCAATAAGTTCACGTGACTGTTGTGTCCCTCTACCCTTACTCAATTCTTCATCATTGAATCCAATGGCATGATACATTGTTGTTACCCCAGCCATAGAGAGTTTTTTATCAAGTTCAACCACTGCCATAGCTGTAGGAAATCTTGCTCCTGGTCTTGGCTCAATCTCTTTTTCAATAGCATCCCCGTGTAAGTCCACAAACCCAGGAACTATTCTTCGTTCACCCAAATCAATAGCCACATCAATAGATCGATAAGGATTCACAGCCGTGATCATCTTTCCCTGAATTACTATATCAGCACCTTGAAACTTTCCATCTATAAGTACATTGGTGCTTCTAATAATTGTTTGCATATTTTTTTTCCTTCATATCAAAAACTTTATCACTGATCCGTTTCATACAATCAATATCATGGAAAATACCAACCATACTTACCCCTTGTTTTTTTATCTCTAACAATTTATCGATCACTTTATTAGTATTATTTTTATCTAGCGATGCCGTTGGTTCATCAAGTAGCAATAAAGACTTTGGAGCAATGATGCCTTTTGCTATATTGACTCTTTGTTGCTCTCCTCCACTAAAAGTCAATGGAGATATATCAAATAACTCATCTTTAATGTTTAAAAAGCTTAACATCTCTTTTGCTTTATCTTTTGATATAGTTTCACTTTCGCCTTTTTCTATTAAAGGTTGTGCAACAATATCAACCGCACTAATTCGTGGTAATACTTGCAAAAACTGAGATACATATCCAATAGAATTTTTTCGTAAATTTAATATCTCACTTTCATTTGCATTAGCAATATTCACCACAGTTCCATCTCTTTTTTGAAATTCTATACTTCCATCAGTGGTTGTATAAGTTCTATATAATGCTTTTAAAATTGAAGATTTTCCAAGCCCACTAGGACCAAACAATGATAAGAATTCTCCACGATTAAGTTCAAAATTAATTCCATCATATCCGCTGATCTTTAATCCTCCTCGAGTATGTACAGTGAAAACTTTCGAAAGATTTTTAACAACTAATTTTTCCATTACAACCTCTTTAAAGAATACTAGATACTAATAACTGCGTATATGGATGTTGTGGATCTTCTAGTATTTGATCGGTAAGACCTTTTTCTACTATTTCACCATTTTTCATCACCACTGTTATATCTGTAAGATGTTTGATCACTCCAAGATCATGCGAAACGATCACCATTGAAAAACCTATCTCTTTTTGCAAAACCTTGATAAGATCAAGAATCTTTGCTTGAACAGAAAGATCAAGTCCTGTGGTTGGCTCATCTAAAAGTAATACCTGAGGATGAGAAGAAAGTGCTTTTGATATTTGAATTCTTTGTTGTTGTCCACCACTAAATTTATCTGGATAATCATCTATTCTACTTACTGGAATTTCTGTTTTATCTAAAAAATACTGGGCTCTTTGTCGAATCTGAGAATACAATTTATTTCCACTACCGATCACTTTTTCAGCAATATTTCCTCCAGCACTAAATCTATAATTAAGTCCTAATCTTGGATTTTGATAGATCATTGAAATCAATTTATTTCTTAAAAAGTTCAACTCATTCAAATTTGCTTCAAGGATATTTTTTTGCTGATTTTCTTCATCTATAAATTTATCAATAAAAATCTCTCCAGTGGTTGCTTTTTGATCTTGATAAATGAGTTGTAGCAATGTTGATTTTCCACTACCACTTTCCCCAACAATACCTAAAACTTCCCCTTGTTCAAGTTCTAAATTGACTTTATTAACTCCAACCACACTATTGCAATTTGGACAAATTGAAGTATTAAACTCTGAGCCAGTTAATTCATAACATTGATCACACCCTAATCCAAAAACTTTAGATACATTGTTTAATTGTAGTACCATTATTTCACCCTTTGTTCTAGAAACTTATCACAATAAGATGTATCACTACAATAATAATGCACTTGTCCCATATCATCATATACCTGGTCAAAATAAACTCCACTATTTCCACATCGTTCACAAACTTTATCTTCAAATTTTTCTACATTGAACTCTTTATCTTCAAATTTCAATGGTTCAACTTTTGTATATGGAGGAATGGCATAAATCTTTTTCTCTCTTCCTGCACCAAATAATTGCAAAGCCTTTGAATTATCTAATTTAGTTGTGTCATATTTAGGGATGGGACTTGGATCCATTGCATATCTATTTCCGACAATAACTGGATATCTATTGGATATTCGACTATCCCCAAATTGAGAAGTATCCTCATATAAAAGCACCCAAAGTTTTGAATAATCTTCATTAGCATGCATAATTTTTGCCTTAGCTGTATCAGCTTCTACTGTTTCCAAAATATCTGGCATAGGAACTTGAAAGATCAATTTTTGCCCTTCTTGTAATTGTTCTTCAGGGATTCTATGACGAGTTTGAATCAATGTTGCTTTGGTCGTATCGATTGTAGTTTCATTATTGGTAACTGTTGTGATAAAATTTCTCATATTCACGGCATTAACGCTTCCATCACACCCTTGATCTATTACTTTGACTACATCATCTTCTTTTATTAATGATAAGGTCAATTGTAATCCACCCGTTCCCCAACCTCTAGCTATTGGCATCTCACGACTTGCGAATGAAACGATATATCCAGGTATCGCTACAGCTTTGAGCGTTGCTCGTCGAATCTCTTTTTTTGCATCTTCGTCTAAAAATCCATATCTCATTTTTTATCCTTAGAAAATTTAGCTGCATTTGAAAATACTTGCAAGTCTGCTTGAAATGTAACATAGTGAGGTAATTTAAAGTGATTAGTAAACCCCATAGAATCAACTCCATCAATATGATGCATTATCATTTCAAAATCACTTGCAAATTCTTTTTCTCCAACGCTATGCTTTGTATTGTATAAAGCAAGATCCAAAATACTCATACTAATTGCTTTTGTTTCATTAAATCCAAAACAAAAACCATATCCAGTGGTAAGTTGTACATTATTGTTCTCTTGTTTTTCAAACATCCCTGCACTTTCACAAGCAGTTACTTCCAAATCCCCAATCTTTACTTCATTATTAGTAAATGGATGAGTGAAACACAGATCAACTAATCCAAGTCTCAAATCCGCAATCGTTGGATGCACATCTCCATATCCTCTAATTGAGGTATAAGAAAATCCAAGCATACTTCCAGCTTCACCACGACTGAGTGTTTGTAATACTGCACTTCTAGGATACGGAGCTTCAGGAAAAATTCTTGTAATATCTGATATTGTTTCATCTTTTGATACTATCTTTACTAGATTATTTTCTCTCAATGGAGTTAAAGCACTTTGTAATATATTTTGAGTATCTTCAAATATTTCCCATTCATTGTTAACTAACTTATTTTCAAAAATAAGTTTTACTTCATAGTCATTAGATGGACCTAAAATTTGTCCACCTTTAACCTCTTTAAATGCTGAAGATATTCTTCTAATAATCTGCATATTTTCTGTATCAATTGGATTAGAAATACCAATTCTTTGACAAGTACTTCGATGTGCTCGTAAAAAAAATGCAGCATTAAAAAGATCGCCACCACTTTTTTTTATTGCACTTGATGCTAATTTTTTTGTATAAAGTGAGCCTTCACTCATCACTTTATCAACCGCATAAGGCAAACCGTTGATAATATCATTATCCTCTATTTTTTCAGAATGCCCAATAGTTTCATGATAAAATCTCAATGAATTATTGATCGCTTCTTCACCACCTTTAATAGCAA
>JBNLDA010000019.1:0-19198 GCA_050304095.1 Arcobacteraceae bacterium
TAACTGATTCATTTACTTCTACTTGTGGATTATATTTGAATCCAAACTGCTCACAAACCTTATCTGCAAATTTTTTCGTCTTTTCTTGTTCATTTAAAAACTCTTCTGAGTTCATATCAATCTTAATTAACATTCATTACCCTATCAATTTTTCTTATAAGTGTATCAAAAATCCTTTGGGTTTTCTAAAGAAATTTGAACTAATTGTAAAAATTTATCTCTACTTATTTCTTTCCCACCCAAACTTTTCAAATGTGGTGTTGGAATTTGACAATCAATCAAAGCGAAATCTTTCTTTTTTAAATATTCGACTAGTGTATATAAAGCTACTTTAGAAGCATCAGAGATTTTTGCAAACATCGATTCTCCACAAAAAATATTTCCTAAACACACTCCATAGCCTCCACCAACAAGTTCATCATTTTGATAAGCTTCAAAACTATGCGCATACCCCAAATCAAAAAGTTCACAATAAGCTTCAATCACATCATCATGTATCCATGAACCTTCTTGATCTTTTCTTTGAATTTTTCCACATTCAATCATCACTTGACGAAAATTGGTATCAAATCTGATTTCAAAAATATTGTTTTGAATGGTTTTGTTTAATGATTTAGAAATTTTAAAATCTTCAAGTTCTATGATCATTCGAGGATTAGGAGACCACCATAGAATTGGATCAGATTGATTATACCAAGGAAAGATTCCATTTCTATAAGCTGCTAAAATACGATTAGGTGTAAGATCTCCACCATATGCAAGTAAACCTTCATCACTTGCATATGATGGATCAGGGAAGGTTAGTGAATAACGACTAAGCGGAAGTATATTCAAACTTCAATGATTCCTTATCAAAGTCAATTTTTACATTACCACCATTTTTAAGTTTTCCAAATAAAATCTCATCAGTAAGTGGCTGTTTGATCTCTTGAGCGATCACTCTTTGAAGAGGTCGTGCGCCCATAAGCTTGTCATACCCTAGAGAAGCAAGATGTTTTTTCGCTTTGTTCGTAATACTAATTTTAATATTTTTTGATAGCATTTGAACATTTAGATCATCTATAAATTTACCAACGATTTGTTCAACAATCTTCATATCCAATTGTGCAAAATTGATTGTTGCATCAAGTCTATTTCTAAATTCAGGTGCAAAGAAACTTTTTACTGCACTTCCAACATTAAGAGAATCATCTTTAGCAAATCCCATTACGCTTGCACTTTGTGCTCCAAGATTTGAAGTCATAATCAATATAACATTTTGAAAATCTGCTTTATTTCCATTGTTATCTGTTAAACTTGCATTATCCATCACTTGCAATAATACATTCATCAAATCTTGATGTGCTTTTTCAATCTCATCTAGTAAAAGAACCGTATGTGGATGTTTTCTTATTGCTTCAGTCAATAATCCACCATTTTCAAATCCAACATATCCTGCAGGAGCTCCAATAAGTCGTGAAATAGTATGTGGCTCCATATATTCACTCATATCGAATCGTTCAAAATGAATTCCCAGTTGTTTTGCTAACTCTTTAGCCACTTCTGTTTTTCCAACTCCAGTAGGTCCAGTGAAAAGAAAACTCCCAATTGGTTTACTTTCACCACTCAAACCTGCTTTATTGATTTTAATTGCTTTGACGACATTATCAATCGCATCATTTTGTCCAAATACTCTTTTTTTCATATTTTTATCTAAACTTCTCAATAACGACAAATCAGACTTTGTTGTATTTTGACTTGGAATATTAGCTATATGTGCAACCGTATCTTCAATATCTTGTACTCGTACATTGATGATTTTTTTCTTTTGATTTTTGAGTTTTACTTTTGCCCCAACCTCATCAATAACATCAATTGCACTATCTGGTAAAAATCGATCATTGATATATTTTGCACTCAAATTCACCGCTGTTTCAATTGCTTTTTTAGAGTATTTTACCCCATGAAAATCTTCATATTTTGATTTTAATCCATCAAGGATCAAAATTGCATCTTCAATACTTGGTTCATCAACATCAACTTTTGCAAAACGTCTGCTCAAAGCTTTATCTTTACTAAAATCATTTCTAAACTCAGTATGGGTAGTTGCCCCGATACATCGTAGTTTTCCATTAGCCAGAAGAGGTTTTAATATATTGGATGCATCCATCGCACTGCCACCAACGCTACCAGCACCAACAATAGTATGGATCTCATCAATGAAAAGTATGGCGTCTTTTATTTTACTGATCTCTTTTAAAACTGATTTTAATTTCTTCTCAAAATCACCTCTATATTTTGTTCCAGCTAGCAGTGATCCCATATCAAGAGAATAGATTGTTGCATTTTTTAAAACTTCTGGGACTTTTTCATTAGCTATTTCTAAAGCCAAACCTTCAGCGATTGCTGTTTTACCAACACCTGGTTCCCCAACTAAAATTGGATTATTCTTTTTTCTTCTACTTAATATCTCGATTACTCTATTGATTTGAAGTTCTCGACCAATAACAGGATCGATTTCCCCTTTTTTGGCTAAGCTTACCAGTTCAGTACTATTTTCATTCAATGCTGATTTCTTTTCTTCAGCTTGTTGTGGATCGATCTCAATATCTATGGCGTTATTATCATGAGCAATCTCTTCAAGGATGTCGATTCTCTCAATCCCTTGTCTTTTTAATAAAAATGCTGCATAAGCTTGTTTTTGTTTTAAGATTGCCACTAACATATCATCAATATTTGCATTTCCCTTACCACTGCTTTGAGTATGTCTGATCATCTCATTAATTGCTTGAGTTAATGGTAACGATTCAACTGGTTCATCACTAATTCCTTCAGGGAATACCGGAGTATTTGCCTCAATATGTTGTTCAAGTTCTTTTGCTAATTCTTTAACATCAAGACCTAGATTTTGAAACAGTGCTTCTACAAACTCTTCTTGTAATAACATTAAAAAAATATGTTCAATTGTTAAATATTCATGACGCTGTTGTTTGGCATAAATCAGTGCTTTGGTAAATATTTCTCTTAATTCTTTACTAATCAAAATTATTCCTCTTCCATTACTGCTTTAAGGGGAAATCCCCTTTGTCTTGCTTGTGCTTTTACCTGTTCAACTTTTGTGGCCGCTATCTCATAGGTATAGATACCACAAACTTCTCGACCATTGTTATGCACATTCAGCATTATCTGTGTTGCTTCATCAACACTCTTTCTAAAAATCTTTGTCAATACTTCAATAACGAAATCCATAGTAGAATAATCATCATTGAGTAAAAAAACTTTAAATTTCTTTGGTTCTTGTACATCAAGCTCTTCACTGAGCTCTATTTCAAAATCATGCGACATTTTTTCTTAACCTTTAGTATCCAATCAAAATTAATATTGTAATTTAATATGCTATAATTGGGGCATTATACCAAAAGAAAAATTTATGAGCAAGAAATCAATCTTTATTACTGCAACCAATACCGATGTAGGAAAAACCTACAGTGCCCAGAAACTACTTATACACTACGCCAATCAAGGATTCAAAGTTGGTTATCTCAAACCTATTGAAACAGGTGTAGTTAATAATAAACCTCACGATGGTTTAGCATTACAAGAACTTGTACAAATACTCAATCCAGACTTTACTTTTGACCTTGCAAGTGTTGTTCCTTATCAATTCACACTTCCTGCAGCTCCCTATGTAGCCAAAGGAAATGAAACAATTGATATCAATAAGATCATTGAAATTAAAAATAAAATGCTTGAAGTGTGTGATATTTTGATCATTGAAGGTGCTGGTGGATTGATGGTACCTATTGAAAAAGATCTTTTTATCGTTGATCTAATTGAAAAATTAGAATGTGATGAAACTATTTTGATAAGTCCCTCAAGTCTAGGGAGCATTAATGATACATTGCTTAGTATAGATACACTTAAAAGGCGAAAGATCGCCTTTAAGTGGTATGTCAACCTATTTAAAGATAAGGAGAGTTTTGAACAGGTGACACTTCCTTTCTACAAGGATTTTTTTACAAAAATCGATTATATTAACAACATTTAACCCAACCTGCCACCCTTTATGTTATCAATAAGTTTTAGCGGTATTTATCCCTGGAGCTTGAGGATTTCCAGCATAATCATCCACTGTATCAAAATTTAATTTGATTGCACTATAAATCACACCTAAGACGATAAGTCCAATGATCACCATCCAAACTGTTCTTCTTTTTTCTGGAGACTCGTTATTGTTATAATCATCTATTTGATCTAGTGATGGTTCACCATTCATTTATAATCCTTTCTTATAATATTTATAATATACTTGAATTATACATCATAATCTATAAATTTTAAAGAGGGTTATTTGATTAGGATTAGAGTTTAAGTTTTCAATAAGATAGGTTTTCAAACATTTGTACTATAATAATTATTATGGATGTAGGAAGTGTATTTTTATCACTGTTTTTAATTTTATTACTCGCACGATTTTTGGGTGAATTATTTTCTCGTTTTCGTATTCCATCTGTTTTAGGTGAAGTGACCGCTGGATTATTATTAGGTGTCTCAGGTCTTGGATGGATAGAACCAAATGAAATTCTCAAAATACTTGCTGAAATCGGGATAATTCTGCTTCTTTTTGAAGTTGGATTGGATACCGATTTTGAGCGGATGAAAAAATCTGGAACCAAATCAATGGTAGTTGCTATCTTGGGTGTTATTTTACCATTTATTTTTGGTTTTGCACTCTCAAGATATCTGTTTGGACTAGATTTTGATATCGCATTATTTATTGGTGGAACATTGACTGCAACGAGTATTGGTATCACGTTGAGAGTACTAAAAGATATCCACATGGAACAAACTAATGTTGCTCAAATAGTCATAGGTGCTGCAGTCATTGATGATATCATTGGAATTATTTTGCTTGTGTTTGTATATGACTTTTCATCAAATCATACAATGGATTTTTCACATACCATTGATGTATCTTTAATGGTACTTGGGTTTATATTTATTGCACCAATCATAGCAAAAGCTCTATCATTTTTCATATTGCAATTTAAAAATGAAAAAAGATTACCTGGATATATGCCAACGATTGTTATATGTTTGATTCTTTTATTCTCTTGGGCATCTCATGCTATTGGAGCTCCTGCTATTTTAGGTTCATTTGTTGCAGGAATTGCTTTATCACGTAGATTTTTTCTTCCTTTTGGAATGATGTTTCAAGAGCATGAAGAGATCGCCGTAGAAGTAAAAAATACCCTTAAACCAATTATCCAAATTTTTACTCCCATCTTTTTTGTCATGGTTGGATTATCCATGGATTTAACTGTAATCGATTTTACTTCAAGTCAATTTTGGTTTATGAGCATCATACTGATCATAACCGCATTTTTAACAAAATTTTTAGGGGCATTCTTTATCTATCAAAAATCTTTTCGTAATAATGCCATGATTGGTGTCTCTATGGTACCTCGTGGTGAAGTTGGATTAATCTTTGCAGAACTTGGACGTGTACATGAAATTATACCCAATGAAATATTTGCAATATTAATATTTGTAATCATTGTAACTACGATAATTCCACCCTTTATACTTAAAAGATTTTTTAAATTTGAATGTGTATAAATGTTTTAATTAACTATTGGATAAAATTAGAACTTTTAAAGAGGATAGTAAATGAAATTTAATGCTGTTTTAGACAATGTAAACACATATGAAGCGGGGAAACCTATTGAATTAGTTGTTAGAGAATATGGGGTTGATCCAAAAGATATTATCAAACTAGCTTCAAATGAAAATCCTTATGGGACTTCACCGTTAGTTACAAAAAGAATTGAAGAGGTAGCAAAACAAGCTTTTGTTTATCCAGATGACTCAATGTATGAACTCAAAGATGCATTAGCAAAAAAATATAATGTAAATAGTTCAAATGTCATTATTGGTGCTGGTAGTGATCAGGTAATTGAATTTTGTGTACATTCAAAATGTTCAACTGGTTCAAAAGTGTTAATGAGTAAAACTACCTTTGCTATGTATGAAATTTATTCAAAACACACAGGGGCAACTGTTTTAAAAACACAAGATGATCAACACAACCTTGAGCAATTTTCTCAAATGTATAAAGAGCAAGGAGCTGATATCATTTTCTTGTGCTTACCAAACAACCCACTAGGAGAATGTTTAGATCGTGATGATGTGTATGACTTCTTAGAAACAGTAAATAATGATACTCTTGTAGTGGTTGATGGAGCCTATCAAGAATATGCACGATATAAAAATCCAAGTAAAAAAATCGATCCTAAAGATCTCATCACCAAATTTCCAAATTGTATCTATCTAGGAACTTTTTCGAAAGCCTATGCACTTGGTGGTATGAGAGTTGGATATGGAATTGCGAGTGAGGAGATAATTCAAACATTGCATAAAATAAGACCTCCATTTAATATCACTACTTTATCACTAGCTGCAGCCATTGCCGCGCTGAAAGATGAAGATTTTGTAGAAGCTTGTATTGCAAAGAATTTTGAACAAATGCAACGATATGAAGAATATGCAACCAATAAAGGTTTTGAATATATTCCAAGTTATACAAATTTTATTACTATTAAATTAGCTGAATACAATTCTAAACAAATTGCACAACTACTTCTTGAAAAAGGGGTCATTGTAAGAGATATGACTGCTTATGGATTCAATGCGATTAGAATTACTATAGGAACAGAAGAGCAAAATACAAAAGTATTTGAAACATTAGATGGGATTTTGAGTGGATATCAAAAATAAATCACACAAAGAACTTCTCGTTGTAGCTCAAGATATCCGTGATAGAATTATCGATGTAGTATCAAGAAACGGTGGACATTTTAGTTCAACTCTTGGAGCAGTTGAACTCACTTTGGGTATGCACAAGGTATTTGATGTAAGCAAAGATCCATTTATCTTTGATGTCTCGCATCAGTGCTATCCACACAAACTTCTCACAGGTCGTTGGGAAAGCTTTGAAACGATTCGACAACATAAAGGTCTGAGTGGTTTTACAAAGCCAAAAGAGAGTGATGCAGACTATTTTGTCGCTGGACATAGTTCTACTTCTATTTCATTAGCAGTTGGTGCAGCAAAATCAATCAAACTAAAAAAAGAAGATAGAACTCCTGTAGTTATGATCGGTGATGGATCAATGACTGCAGGAATGGTTTATGAAGCCTTAAATGAATTGGGTGATCTAAAACTTCCAGTGGTAATTATCCTGAATGATAATGAAATGAGTATTGCAAAACCTATTGGGGCTATTTCAAAATATCTCAGTAAAATCCTTGCAGGGAAATACTATCAACGATTTAAAGATAAAGCTGATAAATTTATCAAAAAGAATCTTCCTGAAGGCTCAACATATATTGCCAAAAGAATTGAAGAGAGTATGAAACTCATTACTCCTGGAATCTTATTTGAAGAGATGGGAATTGATTATATTGGTCCAATTGATGGCCATGATATTGAAGAGGTAATAGAGACTCTTCAAATAGCAAAAGAGATGGGGAAACCTGTAATTGTACATGCTAGAACTGTTAAAGGGAAAGGGTATAAGATTGCTGAAGGGCAGCATGAACATTGGCATGGAGTTGGCCCATTTTGTGTTGAATCTGGTGAATTTGTTAAAAAAACTGGAGCTAAAAGTGCCACAGCAGTATTTAGTGATGCACTCACCAACCTTGCAACAAAATATGAAAATGTAGTAGGAATAACTGCAGCAATGCCTAGTGGTACTGGAATTGATCAGTTGATGGAAAAATTCCCAGATAGATTTTGGGATGTCGCTATTGCAGAACAACATGCAGTAACCTCAATGGCAGCTATGGCCAAAGAAGGCTTCAAACCATATATCACTATCTACTCCACATTTTTACAAAGAGGATTTGATCAAATTATCCATGATGTATGCTTAATGGATCTTCCAGTAGTCTTTGCAATTGATAGAGCTGGAATTGTAGGAAATGATGGAGAAACTCATCAAGGATGTTTTGATATCTCTTATTTAAGATTTATTCCTAATATAATCCTTTTTGCTCCACGAGATAATGAGACTCTAGAATTAGCTTTAGAATTTGCATATACCTTAGAGAGTCCAAGCGCTATACGATACCCTAGAGGAGCCTATGCAGTACTCTCGTATGATGCAACTCCTTTTGAACTAGGACGTGCAGAACTGCTTAAAACTGGAACATCAAATAAGCTTTTTATTGGATATGGTGCTGGTGTAGGAAAAGCAATTGAAGTAGAAAGATTACATGATGAAGATATCACCATTGTAGACTTACGATTCGTTAAACCACTTGATAAAGAACTAATAAAAGAGTTAGCAACAAAATATAACTCTTGGTATGTGTTTAGTGATTCACAAGCTCAAGGGGGAGTGGGATCAGCTATTTTAGAATTGTTTGCAAAAGAAAATATTCAAAATATAAATCTCACAACATTTGAATATGAAGATCATTTTATCCAACATGGAAATACGAAAGAGGTAGAAGAAGAACTTGGTCTTCTTCCAGAACAGTTAGTTCGTAAAGTAGTCTAAAAGAGTTTTCTTCTCTTTTGGTTCTGCTTTTTTTTCAGTTTTAACTACCTCTTTATCTGTAGTTACAGCAATATCACTTTCCTCTTTTTTAAGAAGTTCTTCTTCCTCTTCTTCATCTTTAAATTTAGAGGTATCTAACATCTGTTTTCTTTGATCTTTATATCTAGTAGTCTGATCATTACTTGCTGGATCAACGATCTCAGGAGTTAAGAAAAATACCAATTCACTTCTTCCCTCTTTAAATGATTTACTAGTAAATAAAAATCCAAGAATTGGAATATCACCTAGTGCTGGAACTTTTTCAATATCATTTGAATTTTCATTATTTACTAGTCCTCCAAGAACAATAGTCGCTCCATTTTTAGCTAATACATTGGTCGTGACTTCATTTTCAAGAAAACTTGGAATATCATCCACTTGATTAGTCCAGTCAATTTTTGTATTACTTGTAGTAATCTCAAGATCAACATAGCCATCTTTCATTACATTTTTTGCTTTTACTGTTAACTGTAAACCATACCGTACTTTTTCAACTGTACTTGTTGGAATTCCTTCAGAAGTTGTAGTTTGCGTTTTAAGTCTAATAGTTCCACCAGCATGAAATGATGCTTCTTTATTTTCCAATGTAATTAAAGTCGTTTCATCTAGAATATTTGCTACACCTTCAGATTCTAGATATTGTAAAATTAAAGAAGTGTTAAAAAATTCGCTTAAATAATTAGCTGCACTAGTTAATCCACCAGTTAAAGATATAGCATTTGCTAAAATACCATCAATAGCGGCCATAATGTCTACATTTGATTGTGTAATTGAATCTGGACGACTATCTGTAGTTACAAATGTATATGTATCACCATCCTTAAAATCTGAATTATTTCTGACAGTATTAACCCAATTGTTTTTTAAATCAATTCCATCATCATTATTGATTTCTACTGCATATAATTTAACACGAATCATTTTAGATGGTGTAGAAGTTTCGATCATATCAACTAACTTCTCATCAACACTAATTCCAGCTTTTTTAAAGATATCTAGTACTAAATCTTTTTCTTTGTAATCTTTCACATATCCTTTTAATACAATTGTATCATTGGCTTGTTCAACGATTAGATTAGGGTAAGTGAGTTTTACAATTGAGATGATACTATCTAGGTTTTGCATTATGTTAAAGTTTACTTGAATTGTTTTACCACTTTCCAAAGTCACTATTGCACTTTCATTTCCTACATTTTTACCAAGTACTTTTAAAATCTGTAATGGCTTATTATCATTTTCAATGAACTCTGCAATTATATTTTCACTATTGGTTAATTGGATAGATTTGATTCTTGTATTAAATTCCAAAGTTCTATAGTTGTTTACGGGTAAATATACGGTATTGTTTTCAAATTGTTCTTGTTGTAGCACCTTTGAATTTACATCATAGGCATTTAAAAACAGGCTTAAACTAAGCAATCCTAAACATACTTTTAAAATAATCTTCATTGTTTCTCCCTAATCTTGCAATGTAATTGTTAATGTACAAGTAACTGTGTCACCATTGACTTGGTTAAATACGGCTCTACTTGTTTGTAATGGTTGTGTATAAAATTTATATTCTTGATTTGTTGTCACTGCAGTAAATACTACTTGATAAGTTAATGGTGAATCAGTAACAGAATTACATACAATATCACCTGCACCAATTGCACCGATATTTGCTGTAGCAATCTCATTGAGTTTTGCAGTGATATCAGCCCCTACTCCTTGTTCTGCAATAACATTTGCTCCATAATCACATAAAGCATTCATATTATCTTGAACTCTTATGATCAATGCATAATTAATCACAAAATAAAATAGTGTTCCAAAGCCTATGAATGTAAGCAACCAAACAAGAACATTTTCAATGGCTGCATTTTTCATATTAACTGTTTTGGTTGATTCTTGATTATAATTCTTCATCTATTTTTTTGATTCCTGTTTTTCAATCATTTTTAATACACCAGTAAAATCAATCTCTTTGACGACACTTTGATGTACATATTTTCCATCACACATTTTATACCAATCTGGAGATTGGGCACTTTTTTCAACATAAGGTATAATATAATTCTTATACAATGACCCTGCAACTTTACCTTTTAGAGAAGGGGCACTTCTAATTCTAAACTTATTTGATAACCCTATAAGCAATTTATCTCTTTGTGCACATTGAGCTGAAAAGTTAGACCGAATATCAGCACTTTTTGTTGATTTGGCTTCAGGATCATTAGCATATTCAATTAAAGCTGTTCTAGTACTTACTGTTTCTTTTGGTTTATACCAAGTCACTGGATATGAACGTTTTTTATAAACAATACTCTTTTTCACCTCTGTTGGTTTTGTAAGGTCAACTGTTTTTAATTCATTTTCAATAACTAATTGAGCTTCTTTTTTAAGTTCTTCTTCACTTTTAACAATAGGTTTTTTTGTTTTCACCATCCAAAGTTGTTTTCCTTTGTTATAATCATCAATCAATTTCAACAATACTTTTGGATCAATATCAAGTAATAATTCTTCTGCTTTTACTTCAAGTTCTTTTGTTTCTTTTTTATTTTTGACCACTTGTTCAACTTTTTTCTTGACAATTGATTCCATAGATGGTTTACCGCCCATCAAAAATCCCAGCACTTTTATTTTTTCTGCTACATATTGAACAGAAAACATATCATCCATAGCTGTAGTCATATCATTAGGATTCATACTATTACTATAAACTGAAACAATATTTACCCAATCATCTGGTTGTAAGGCATAATTAGGATTTTGAAATAAATTCATTGGCATATTATAACTACTAAATTCATACTCTAAAACTTTTTCATCATTAGTTAATTTTAATTCATTAACCAATTTTTCTTTTAAGAACATCTCATTTTTATATATAGATTCTTTTGTATATTTGCCTAATATCTCTTTTTCTAGCAATGGCGTTGTAAGGATATATTGTTTAGCAATAGTAGTCTTAGCTATATGTTCTTCTGTGATCATTGTGTCTTTTTTAATATCTACTTTTGCTATATAAACAGTTACCAATTGATTATTGGCTTGCTTGATCTTTTCACCACTTGACCAAAAATAAAATGCGATTCCCAATGATGTTAGCAGCAGTGAAGCTAATACTAAAATCAATGCTATTTGTTTATTGAATTTCATTGTCTTATATCCTTATGTAATATCATTAAAATGCTCCTACTTGAATTTTACCTTCCATCATTGGGAAGACTATAAATGCACCCACTGATGGTAATACAAATATAAATATAACTAAAATCAAATACATATTCAATGTATTGACTTTCCCTTTAATCTGATAAAATTTTTGTTGTCTCATTTCATCAGATTGAGTTGAAAATATTCCTTTAACTCCAAGTCCGGTTTCTTCACTCAAAATCAAGAAGTCAACAATTTTTGCCATATCTTCAGTGTCAACTCTCTTTTTCAAATTTTCATACGCTTTTTTAGTAGAGTAATTAGTCATCTCATATTCTAGTATTGATACTTCTTTTAATAACTCTTCATCGATTATATTATGAGCTCTTCGTGAAACTTGAAAAAAAGCATTTTTTAATCCTCCACCAGCTTCAAGTATAACATTAATAAGATCAAGAAATACGCCAAGATCATTATTAATTTTTTCTTCTCTTTCAGATTTTGCAATACTTAAATATATTTGTCCACCAAATATAAGACATATAATACCAACTAGCACCCCAATCATCCCAATCGTAAAAGAAAATAATATGGGTGTTGCTCCCATTAATACAATTCCAAGGATATAAAACATAAATTTACCTTCAGTATACTCTTTTTGAGTTAATCCCGCTTGTAACAAACGTAATGCATGTCTATTTTCAGCAGTATCTTCATCTCCACTTACTCTTTTTTGCTTATCTATAATATCAAGCTTATCAAGCTTTGATAGCATAATAATCTGTTTTTTTAGTGTGTTTCTATCATAAAGAATCCATGCTAAAATACCAAATATTACAATGATAATGGGTGAAAAGTACCAAATACTCATGCTTTAATCTTTGACAACATATTATTGATGAATATACCAAACATAATCCATACAATAATAAAGAACATTTGAATTTTTCCTTTATCCGTATAAAAGAAATGTTCATTTAAAACGCCATTTAATGATGAATTCATCATATAATAAATCGAAACTACCATACCTATAATCATATAAGTACCTATTTTAATTTCTTTAGTTGAAGCAGTAATCTCTTGCTTTATTTCCCCTTGATCATGGAGTGTTTTTCTTAGTTTTTCAAGGGTATTTGAAAATTTACCACCAGATTGTCGACCAATTGACACAGTTAGATAAAAAATTCGTAACTCTTTTGAATCAACGACTTTAAACATTTTTTCAAATGTTTTATCCTCCCCTAAAATATCTTTTTCATTAAGATAAATTGAGAAGACTTCTTTGGTGAATTTTGATTTTGATGTTAACACTGATTTATTCAGTGCTTGCTCAAAACCAACCCCACTTTTCATCATACTTGTCACTTTATCGATGATCACTTTTAGCCCAAAATTAAACTCTTCTCTTCGTCCATCTACTATTTTTTTTAATACCAAGAGTGGGAAAAATGAAAAAATTGCAAAAGATGACACAAAAACTATTGCTGAAGTTGCCACGAAATTGATAAATGTTGCACTTAAAAATCCAAATCCTAAACAAATAGCTATAAAATAATACTCAACAAGAGGAATATTAAAACCTGCAAATCTTAGTTTTTTAACTAACCAATTATCTTCTTGCTTTGTAGAAATAGTACGTTGTTTTCTTTTTTGTTCCTCTAAAATTTTATTAGTATCACTAGCAAGTAATCGTATCATTTTATTCGTTTTATTCCATTCTAAATAATACAAGTAACTTAAATATCCTATAATGATCAAAAGTGTAGGAACAACAATAATGAGTACTAAGATCGGATCAAAATTCATATTAACCTAACACTCCTACTTTTTGGAAATGTGGCCATTTATGATAAATTTGTGGATCTTTTTGAAAGAAGATACTCAAAAATTCATCTTTCCAACCACACATTTTACTTGGCAAATCTTTTTCTAATTCTTCAATTAACATCTCTCGAGGCATCTCAAACTCTGGATCAAAGATTCTTGTATCAATATCGACACCAAACATATTCATTTGTTGAATTGTTCTACTTGGAGTTGATAATACTTCAAAAGAACCTTTTGTTTTTTTCATATCACTTGTATCTCTTTTAAATACAAAGATATCACTTAAAGAGATCACAGAATTCTCTTCAATTCTTCGTTCTACTTCAGAAACTGTAATCAATTTTCTTGATCCATCTGGAAAACGCACTAACTGAATGATAATATCAATAGCAGATACCATTTGCGCTCGAATAAATTGAATATTTGCACTTGGTCTTGCTTCCAAATACATATTTTCTATTCTCACTAATGCTTCTTTGGTATTATCAGCATGCACCGTTGTCATAGATCCTGGGTGTCCAGTGTTCATTGCATTAAGCATAACAACGATCTCACCACCCCTACACTCACCAACGATGATTCTTCGCGGACTTGACCGAAGAGCTGACCGTAAAAGGAAGTCTAATGGAATCGCCCCTTTACCCTCTTCATTAGCCATCCTTGCCTCATATTGCCGAATAGAGTGACATGGCATTTGTGGTTGCATCTCTTTAGTATCCTCGATGACCATTAATTGTTCATTTCCGTCGACAAATCTTGTCATAGCATTTAAGAACGTAGTTTTACCACTAGATGTACCTCCAGAAACAATGATATTACATTTTCCTTTTGAAATTTTTAGTAAAAAATAGGCCATTTTATAGTCCATTTGACCCGAATCAATCAACATTTCAAGCAATAATGGTACATCATTGAATTTTCTGATCGTAATACAACTTCCATCATTGGCTGCAATTGGTGGGATTTGAACCTCAACCCTTGATCCATCTCTAAGTTTACTCGAGATAATTGGATGTGCTTCATCGATTTTACGATTATTCTCCGCCAACATCTTATCAATTACTTTTCTCAATTCCTCTTCAGATCTAAAAACAAATGGAGTTTCTACTGTCTTACCATTATAAATAATATCAATGAAATCTTTTGTGTTTACAATAACATCATTCAATCCATCTTTAGCTATATCAAATAGCGCACTGATTGGACCATATCCAAGTACATTATAAATGATAAAAACTTTGATCTCTTCTAGAGTTTCTTTTTCAAGATCTCTAGCAGCTGGAAACGAACTAATGAATTCAGGAAGTACATCTTCTAAACTTTCCCTTGTAAGTTTTTTATCTGATTTCAAATTGAGTAAAAACTGATCATTGATCATATAAGCTAATTCAAGTAATTTGTCATTCGTGTAAAACTCTGGAAACTCTAGTCCCATATCATTATTAGCTGATTTTACTTGTTTTATTTTATCTTTATTTGTTTGGATTTTCTCTTTTTCTGGTAAGATCAACTCTTCTTGAGCAAATGATTGTTTTTTTAACTCTTTTTTTTGCTCTTCGTCAGCAATAAGACCTCTTAGACTTCTCACTATTTTCCTTTAAATAAAGAACCAAATATACTTGATTTTTTTGCTTCTAAAGTAATATTTTGCTGTATGTACCCTTTTTCAGTCAAAATATCGATTAAATGATTTACAAAGACAGAATCTTTTCCTACATCTGCAGCTAATTCACAATAATTCCAACATTGTCCTAATGTTTGATAATCATTTGGTATTTTTTGATATAAGAGCTTATCATCACCAGCAGAAGTATTCATAATTGAATCAAAATCATCTACAGAGATTTCATTCAATGAATTCACACGGTTGACTACGAAATTCACTTTTTCTTTTAAACCTGCTCTTTTCATCAAAGCGTAAAAAGTTTTTAACTTTGATACATGAGGTAAAGTCATCTCTGTTAATATCCACAATTCATTAACAACATCATACATTGTACTTTTCAATTCAGATGAATCTGCCGTTCCTGTATCAATAACAATATAATTAAAATATTCACTAAATTTTAAAATAGAATCAAGTAATTTCCCAATAAAATCATCTTTCTCTAAAATATCTCTGTCAATATGCTTTTGGATACCGTTCACAGCATAAAAATTTTCTCTTACCTTTACCATTCCCATTTCAAGATTTTTTTCTAAATTGAAGTCATTGAGATTGACTAGATCGATAATTGTTTTTTCTGGAATTGGATTTTGCGTTAAGAACATATTACTTACTGCTTTTGTAGTTGAAAGGTCTATAAATAATACATTTTTATCGGGACAGTGTCTTGCTAATAGATCTGCAGTGTTCATAGAAACAATAGTTGTTCCAATTCCTCCAGAAACACCTGCAAAACCAATGATTTTATTATCTAATTTATTTTTATTTACTAATTTATGTTTTGTATCTAAAAGTATATTTTTAATTATTTCTGGGGAATATTCATCAATTGATACATAATTTAAAATATTCAATTTACCACATAATAAGGAAAGATTATGATTATTTGGTCCAATCACTACTACGAATTCATTAAATGCCTCTAAAATAGTTTCATCTTCTTGAATTAGTTTTTCATCTTGTACTGTATAAATTATAATATTTTTTGCGTTTTTCTTATTAAGCTTTTCTTGGATTCTGGTTATATCACTAATGATTTGAATCTCTGCATTCAATAAAATATCGAGATTCGTTTGTAGTTTTTGAGCAAATTTAACTGTTTCTTGATCAGATACGACATAGATATTCAATGGAGTATTTTGCGAGATCATATCTTTTTCGATCTCAAATATCTTTCTTAAGACTTCTCTTGTTTTTTGCAAAAGGTCTTTTAAAATTCCTCGATACCAAATTCTATCATTGAATACAATTTTACCAAAAATGATATCCCCATCTTTGAGAACGATTGAATATCGTGGTTCCATAAAATCAAGATCGTCTTCTAACAATTCATGACCATCAACCGTAAAATCATATCTAAAATGGTTAAATTTAAAATCGTATTTTAAAAAGGTAATTTTTTTAACATTTGATAAAAGAACGAAAAATTTCAATGTCTCTACAAGCTGTTCTTTTCTTATTCCTAATTCTGCTTGTACATCACTATATTCATGATATGTTTTATAATCCATTCAATTCCTTTTTTGCTCTTACTTACTGAAGTTCTAGATGAACATTATCTACTTGCATATATTCACCAGTTGATGAAACTTTTAATCCTAATACTAATGATAACACACCTAAGCTATCAGTTCGCCCTATTACTTCATAGGATCTGTTAATATATTGAGTAGAACCATTTCCTATGTTGGTATATTGTCCAACTATATCACCATCAATAACAACAAAAAATGTATCATAACTTCCACTTGGATAGCTTTCCCAACCACCTCTAAAATCCATATCAAAGGTAATTTTTACATCTCTATTTGCATACGCTGGTCCATAATTATAAGCTTTTCCACCCCAATAATATGACTGAGTAGATTTTGCAAAAATTCTTAATTTCCCATTATTACTATCATAGCTATCTTCTATCCATTGAATGTTACTATTGCCAGATTGCCACCCTTCATCATCTTCATCAAAAGTATCGTCAAATACTGCTAAATCCTCATGATCAGTAATACTTACATTAAACACATCACTAACACTATACACTCCATCACTAGCGATTATTGTTATAGTGATTGTTTGCCCCACATATCCATTTGGTATTTCCATTGTAGATATGATTCCCGTTGTATTAGGAGCAATTGCATAAGAATGCCCATTAAAGATATATGAACCACTAAAAGTTAAAGGATCACCATCAGGATCAGCAAAATGTAGTGATACATCATAAGTAAATGCATTGCCTTCTTGTACTGTTTGATCTGGAATTGGCACCGTTACCACTGGAGCTTGATTGTCAGAATCTTCTAAAACATTGATACTAAAAGTTAATGCATCTGTACCACCATTCCCGTCATTGACTATAATAACGATATTACTATACACTCCAATCATATCATGACTTGGTGCACCACTTAATTGTCCTGTAGATGTATCAAAATTAGCCCAAGATGGTTTGTTGTTAATCGTAAAAGTTAATGGATCACCATCTGGATCAGTAGCAGTAGGAATAAATATATAATTATTTCCTGCCACAACTTCAGGTTGTGCTGTACCACTAATATCTGGTGGATTATTAACATTTAATATTGTAATTTCACAATGATCAGTTGCACTTGAACCTTCATTATCTCTCACTCTTAATGTTACTGTATCTTCACCAGAATAGTTTGGATTTGGAGTATAAGTGATCGTTCCATTGGGATTTAATACTGCATTACCATTAGTGGCATATACATCTCGATCAACGACTGTACCATCAGAGTCACTATCTGTCCAAAAAATAGCTGAAGTCGTTGTGTTTTCATCAATAGTTAAAGGACAACCAGATACATCAACTGTTGGAGGATTATTATCTGTACAGTTTAAATTGAGTGTTCCATCAGGATTGATTGTATAACAATTACAATCATTTGGATGTACTAATCGCGTAGTATCCAAGAAGATATCATTAAAATCTTGATCTCCACCTCCATAAAGGTCTTCCATAGCATATTGGTACTCATTGTTAATATCATTTTTACAATCATTAACCCCACGAATCATATTAGTCCCAGGAATATTATTAGTAGCATCATTGTCATAATTAACAATATTACATAGTGCTATAAAACTACTATAAGTTCTACCCGATCCACCATTTATATAGGTATTATAATCATTCCAAATAGTTTTTGGAATGATTTGAATATGTTCATATCCATCCCCATTTAGGTTTGTTTGTTCGAAATAAATACTTTGTGTTTTTGAAATACCATTAATAGTCACTGTTGGATCTGGATCATTGGTACAATGAGGATTTCCATTGTTTTGAATCAATACTGTATCACTCAATCTTGGATAATCAGAACCATTTTTAAATTTATTATATCCATCTGAAATAATAAATATATACGTTGGTGGACTCGTAATAGGATTTCCTAATTGAGTACCAATTAAACTATCATTATCTGAATTGGTTAAGATCAACTGAGGATTAGTTACACATCCATCAACTAGATCATATGTTCCAACCATATTGGTAAACCCAGCATCTTCTCCACCATAAGTAATCGTAACATCTCTAGGAGTATTGATCGGCTGGTCCCAAGTAAATGGCCCTACCATGAAATTATCAAAGCCAAAAAAATTATACCAGAAAGTTTTATGTGGATGTTGTGCAATTGTCACTCTTACTGTATCTGGTTCACCATCTTCTCCAACTCCATCTCCATTGGTATCTGGAGCTAGATCTAGCCATTGATAAGAGATCAATCCTGAATTAGCAAGTTTCTGCCCTAATTGGGATTGCAAAACTATATCTGAGGCAATTTTTTGAGCCGTACATGGATCATAATTCTCTACATAATGTCCAGCCATAGTTCTAGCAGATACTTTTGCTATATCTTTTATATCATATATATAGTTTCTTGTATTTGTTTCATCTATAGCTGTTGCTGCAAATGCAAAAAGAGCCATACCTAACATAAAACCTAAAAATAACTGGT
>JBNLDA010000020.1:0-19054 GCA_050304095.1 Arcobacteraceae bacterium
AATTATAAGAATATATTATACGGAGGTGTCTCATGGAACTTATAGCATGTCTAGGGTTAGTCGCATTTTTTGTTATTATGAACGAATTACGAGTTGCATTATTTGGTAATGATAATGGAGCATCCGAGGTATTAATGGGGGCTTCAAGTATTGTTTTTTCTTTCTTACTTTTCAATATAATGAGCGCATAAATTATATTTTTATATATTTATGGCTAAAATATCACCAAATCCAAATCAAGGATAGATGATGATTAGAATTTATGACGATAACTTAAATGTAGACATTGCAGATAATGCAGATGTTGAAGAAGTTATCAAGGTAATGGAGGAGCTTGATCAAGTTTATAAAGCTCGATCAAAAAACCATACAAATAATGTCTCAGTACATAAAGATACATTGATGATTGCATTTTATGCAATGATGCATCAGCCTGGTGCTGAACTTGAAAGAATACTCAATGAAATAAAGAAAAACTGGGATTCTTTAACACAGGTTGAACAGGATAAATTAGAAAATGAATTCAAGAAATTAATTGATGAAGGGATCATCACTGATCCAGAAAAAATTGAATGGATTCAAAAAATAGATGAAGTTGAGGAGAGTGATTTCCTCTAAAACTTCATCTTTTCCTTTTGAAAAGGAAATAAAACTTCAAAAATTTCATAAAAACCCCCATAAATATTGACATCAATACAAAATTAAGATACAATACGCGTCCATAAAAATGGTCAAGGAACAAAATTTAGTTCACTTGATGAGTTCTTTAAAGGAAAAAAATGGAAAAAATTAGATTAAAGTTAAAAGCTTACGATCACAGAGTTTTGGATCGTGCTGTTGCTTCAATTGTTGAAGCTGTAAAGCGAACAGGTGCTGAACTTAGAGGGCCAATTCCATTGCCAACTAAGTTAAGAAAATATACTGTATTGAAATCTCCTCACGTTAACAAAGATTCTCGAGAGCAATTTGAAATCAGAGTACACAATAGATTAATCGACATCGTTTCTGCTACGCCAGATACAGTTGATAGTTTAATGAAACTTGACCTTGCTCCAGAAGTTGATGTTGAAGTAAGATCAATGGGTCAAGAATAAGAAGAAAGGGTAGTAAATGGAATTTATCGTAGAAAAAATCGGTATGTCTAGAACTGTTACAGTTCCTGCAACACCAGTTACACTTTTAAGAGTTCTTGAAACTAAAGTTTGTGAAGTGAATGAAAACGGTGTAGCTAAAGTTGCTTACAGTAATGGTAAGAAATTCAATAAAGCAATTGAAGGTCAACAAAAGAAATATAATTTAAGCAAAGAGTTCAATAAAATGGCTACTATGAAAGTAGCTAATACAGAAGCTGGAGATCTTGATGTATCTGGTTTAAGTGAAGCAAAAGTATTAAAAGTTTCATTTAACACTAAAGGTAGAGGATTCTCTGGTGCTATGAAAAGATGGAACTTTGCTGGTGGTCCAGGTGCACACGGATCAAGATTCCACAGATTAGTTGGATCTATTGGTAACTGTGAATGGCCAGGTAGAGTTATGCCAGGTAAGAAAATGCCAGGTCAATATGGTAATACTAAAGTTACAGTTAAAAATGAAGTTATTTCATTTGATGCTGAAACAGGAATCATTGTTCTTAAAGGTTCTGTATCAGGACCAAACGGTGGTTTAGGTAGAGTAAGGATTGTTAAATGAGTATGAACGAAGTAAAATTAGATCAATTACCTGAATCATTTCAAGGTATTAATTCTCATAACTTATACTTGTATGTTAAATCATACATGGCAGGTCAAAGAGCAAATACTGCAAGAGTAAAAAACAGAACTGAAGTAAGCGGTGGTGGTAAAAAACCTAAAGCTCAAAAAGGTTCAGGTGCAGCAAGATGGGGTTCTAGAAGATCACCATTATTCGTTGGTGGGGGACAAATTTTTGGACCAACAAAACGAAACTATAATCAAAAAATCAATAAAAAACAAAAAGTTTTAGCATTGAGATTTGCATTATCAGCACATGCAGAAAATAACTCTTTATTTGTAACAGATAAAGTAGCGGTTGAATCTGGTAAGACTAAAGATGCAGTAGCATTAATCAAGCCATTGAATCAAAGAGATACATTAGTGATTGTTAATACAATCGATGAAAAAACTTATTTAGCATTTAGAAACTTGAAAAACTGCTATATGATTGAAAAGCAAGAAGTAAACGCATATGTTATTTCTGCATATAGATCTGTAGTAATTGAAAAAGAAGTTTTAGATAGCTTAACAAAAGAAGGTTAATCATGGCAGATATTACTGATATTAAATCGATTCTTTATACAGAAAAAACAATTGCACTTCAAGAAAATGGTGTAATCGTAGTACAAACTAGTCCAAGAATGACTAAAAACGGTTTGAAAGAGGTTTTTAAAGAGTATTTTGGAGTAACTCCAGCAAAAATCAACTCTTTAAGACAAAGTGGTAAAATTAAAAGATTTAGAGGAAGAATTGGTTCAAGACCAGATTTCAAAAAATTCTATGTTACTTTACCAGAGGGCGCGGAAATCGCGAACCTATCAGCATAAGGAGATAAATAATGGCAATTAAAAAATTTAGACCTTTAACTCCTGCTAGAAGATTCATGTCTGTAATGGATTCTGGTGATATTACATCAAAACCAACAGTAAGATCTTTGCTTGTTAACTTAAAAGCACACGCAGGTCGAAACAACAACGGACGAATCACTTCTAGACATAAAGAAGCTGGTGCAAAAAAACTTTACAGAATCATTGATTTCAAAAGAGATAAAATGGGTGTTCCAGGTAAAGTTGCAACAATTGAATACGATCCATACAGAAACTGTAGAATCTGTTTAATTAATTATGTTGATGGTGATAAAAGATATATCATTCAACCATCTGGTTTAAAAGTAGGTGACACAGTACAAGCTGCTGAAGCTGGACTTGATATTTTACCAGGTAATGCAATGAAACTTATCAACATCCCAGTTGGTACAAATGTTCATAATATTGAAATGAAACCAGGTAAAGGTGGTCAAATTGCACGATCTGCTGGTGGATATGCTCAGGTTATGGGTAGAGAAGACAAATATGTAATTATGAGACTTCCATCAGGTGAAATGAGAAAAATCCTTGGTGTTTGTATGGCAACAGTTGGTGTTGTTGGAAACGAAGATTTCTCAAACATGGTAGTTGGTAAAGCTGGTAGAACTAGACACTTAGGTATCAGACCACAAACAAGAGGATCTGCGATGAACCCTATCGATCACCCACACGGTGGAGGGGAAGGTAAAACTAACTCTGGTAGACATCCTGTTACTCCTTGGGGTATGCCAACTAAAGGTTATAAAACTAGAAAGAAAAAAGCTAGTGATAAATTAATCATTTCAAAAAGAAAGAAGTAAGGGTTTAAGATGGCAAGAAGCGTAAAAAAAGGTCCATTTGTAGATGACCATTTAATGAAAAAAGTTATCAAAGCACAAGAAAGTGGTGACAAAAAGCCTATCAAAACTTGGTCTAGAAGATCTATGGTTTTACCAGAAATGATTGGTTTAACATTCAATGTGCATAACGGAAGAAACTTTGTTCCTGTTTTAGTTACAGAAAACCATATTGGTTACAAATTAGGTGAATTCGCACCAACTAGAACATTTAAAGGACACAAAGGTTCTGTACAAAGAAAGGTTGGGTAATGAGTAAAGCTACACTAAAATTTATTAGACTTTCTCCAATCAAAGCTAGATTGGTAGCAAGAGAAGTTCAAGGGATGAACGCTGAATTAGCGATCGCATCTTTACAATTTACTCCTAACAAAGCTGCAGGAATTATTTCTAAAGTAATCGCTTCAGCTGTTGCTAATGCTGGTTTAGAGCCAAATGAAGCAGTAGTAACTAGTTGTAGAGTAGATAAAGGGCCTGTTCTTAAGAGATTTACTCCAAGAGCAAGAGGTAGTGCTTCACCAAAGCATAAGCCAATGGCACATATCTATGTTGAAGTTGCACCAATCCAAGGAGATAAGTAATGGGTCAAAAAGTAAATCCAATTGGTCTTAGATTAGGGATCAACAGAAACTGGGAATCTAGATGGTTTCCTCATTTCAATAAAATGCCAGCGAACGTTGCTGAAGATGATAAAATTAGAAAGTTCGTTAAAAAAGAACTTTACTATGCAGGTATCGCTCAAACAATCGTTGAAAGAACTGCTAAAAAAGTTAGAGTTACTGTAGTTGCTGCTAGACCTGGTATTATCATTGGTAAAAAAGGTGCAGATGTTGAGAAACTAAAAACTAACCTTTCTAACCTTGTTGGTAAAGATGTTGCAGTTAACATCAAAGAGGAAAGAAAACCACAAACTAATGCTCAATTAGCAGCTGAAAATGTTGCACAACAATTAGAGCGAAGAGTTGCATTTAGAAGAGCTATGAAAAGAGTTATGCAAAATGCAATCAAAAGTGGAGCAAAAGGAATCAAAGTTTCTGTTTCTGGAAGACTTGGTGGTGCTGAAATGGCAAGAACTGAGTGGTATTTAGAAGGTAGAGTTCCTTTACATACATTAAGAGCAAGAATCGATTATGGTTTTGCTGAAGCTCATACAACTTATGGTTGTATTGGTATTAAAGTTTGGATCTTTAAAGGTGAGGTACTTGCTAAAGGTATTCAACCAGAAAGAGAAGAATCAGCTTCTAAACCAAAAAGAAGACCGACTAAAAGAAGAGGTAAGTAATCATGTTAATGCCTAAAAGAACTAAATTTAGAAAGATGATGAAAGGTCGAAACCGAGGTAAAGCTCATAGAGGTAACTCTTTAGCTTACGGTGAAATCGGTATCAAAGCAGTTGAGCATGGAAGAATTGATTCTAGACAAATCGAAGCTGCCAGAATTGCTATGACTAGAAAAGTAAAAAGACAAGGTAAAGTTTGGATCTGTGTATTCCCAGATAAACCACTTACTGCTAAACCATTAGAAACAAGAATGGGTAAAGGTAAAGGTGGTGTTGATAAATGGGTTATGAACATCAAACCAGGTAGAATCTGTTTTGAAATGGCTGGAGTTAATGAAGAATTAGCTAGAGAAGCTCTAACACTGGCTAGACACAAGCTTCCATTTAAAACGAAAATTGTGACAAGAGATAGTGAAAATGAATTATACTGATTTAAAAGACAAAAGCGTAGCAGAGCTAAATGATCTGTTAAAAGAGAAGAAGGTGTTGTTGTTCGAACTTAATGTTAAATTAAGAACTATGCAACAAACTAATACAAGTGAATTAAGAGCAGTAAAAAAAGATATTGCTAGAATTCAAACTGCAATCACTGCAGCTAAAGCATAAGGATCTGACGTATGAATACACATAAAAGAGAGATTCAAGGTGTTGTGGTAAAAAAATCAGGTGATAAAACTGCATCTGTTCTAGTAACTAGATCAGTTCTTCACCCAAAATATCACAAGACTGTTAAAAGATTTAAAAAATATTTGATTCATGATGAAAATAATGATTTGCATGTTGGTGATACAGTAACTGCAGTTGAGTGTAGACCATTGTCAAAAACTAAATCATTCAGATTGAAGACAATTGTTTCTAGAGGAGTTGAATAATGATTCAAAGTTTTTCTCGATTAAATGTTGCTGATAACACTGGTGCTAAAGAGATCATGTGTATCAAAGTTTTAGGTGGATCAAAAAGACGTTATGCAACTGTTGGTGATGTAATCGTAGCTTCTGTTAAGAAAGCTATCCCAACTGCTAAAGTTAAAAAAGGTCAAGTTGTTAAAGCGGTAATCGTTAGAACACATAAAGAGATCCAAAGAGAAAATGGTTCATTAATCAGATTTGATGATAATGCAGCGGTTATCCTTGATGCTAAAAAAGAGCCTGTAGGTACTCGTATCTTCGGACCTGTTGCTAGAGAAGTTAGATATTCTGGATTTATGAAAATCGTTTCACTTGCACCGGAGGTACTATAATGGCATTAAAAATTAAAAAAGGTGATACTGTAAAAATTATCGCTGGTGATGATAAAGGTAAAACTGGAGAAGTTCTTCAAGTTATCCCTTCAAAATCACAAGTAATTGTTAAAGATTGTAAAGTAGCTAAAAAAGCTATTAAGCCAGATCAAGACAAAAATCCTGATGGTGGACATGCAAAAAAAGAGATGCCAATTAACATCTCAAATGTAGCGAAAGTAGAGGAAGCGTAAGATGGCAGCAAGATTATTTGAAAAATATAAAACTGAAATCGCACCAGCTTTACAAGCAGAGTTCGCTCAAAACAAAATGTTAACTGCAAAATTAGAAAAAGTTGTAATCAGTGTTGGTGCTGGTGAAGCAATGAAAGATACTAAATTGATGCAAAACATGACTGATACAATCTCTTTAATCGCTGGTCAAAAAGCGGTTCAAGTAATTGCGAAAAAATCAGTTGCTGGATTTAAAGTTAGAGAAGGTATGCCTGTTGGAGTTAAAGTAACTCTAAGAGGTGAGCAAATGTATACGTTCCTTGACAAATTAATTTCAATTGCACTTCCAAGAGTTAAAGACTTTAGAGGGGTAAAAAGAAATGGTTTTGATGGTAGAGGAAACTATAGTTTTGGTCTTGATGAACAATTAATGTTCCCAGAAGTTCAATTTGATAATATTATCAAAACTCATGGTATGAATATCTCAATTGTAACAAGTACAAGTAACGACACTGAAGCTTTAAGATTGTTAGAGTTAATCGGTGTACCATTTGCAAAAGGAAGAGCGTAATGGCTAAGAAATCGATGATTGCTAAGGCAAAAAGAGAACCAAAATTTTCAACTAGAGCATATACAAGATGTTCAGTATGTGGTAGACCACATTCAGTATATAAAGATTTTGGTCTTTGTAGAGTATGTTTAAGAAAAATGGCTAACGAGGGATTACTTCCAGGCGTTAGAAAATCAAGTTGGTAGGAGAATAAAGCCCATGATGAATGATATAATCGCAGACGCTTTAACTAGAATTAGAAATGCAAGTATGAGAAAACTAGAAGTTGCTTCATTGATCCATTCTAATACTGTTGAAGGTATTGTTAAAGTTTTACAAGATAAAGGTTACATTGATAGCTTTAAAGTAGAAGATGGTGAAAGCAACAAAAAATCTATTACTGTTGTTTTAAAATATGATGAAAGAGATAATTCTGCAATCAACGAGATCAAAAGAATTTCTAAGCCAGGAAGAAGAGTTTATAAAAACGCTTCTGAATTAAAATCTTTCAAAAACGGATATGGTACAATTATTGTTACTACTAACAAAGGTGTAATTGCTAATGATGAAGCATTCGCATCAAATGTTGGTGGTGAAGTACTATGTACAGTTTGGTAAGAAGGAGAGGTTAGTATGTCAAGAATTGGTAAAAAACCTATTGCTATTCCAAGCGGTATAGAAGTAAGTGTAAATGGTACAATCATTGCTATTAAAAAAGGTAATAACTCAGCTGAAGTTGAAACACACGGAAGAGTTGGAATTGAAGTAGCTGATGGAAACGTAACATTAACTAAAGTTGGTGAAGAAAAACAAGATTCTGCTTATTGGGGAACTTATAGAGCTTTAACTGCAAATGCAATTGAAGGTTTAGATAAAGGTTTTTCTAAATCTCTAGAGATCAACGGAGTTGGTTATAGAGCAGCACTTAAGGGTAATGTATTAGAACTACAATTAGGATATTCACACCCAATTAATTTCGATATTCCAGCAGGTATTGATATTAGTGTTGATAAAAATGTTATTACAGTTAAAGGTGCAGATAAACAACAAGTTGGTCAAACTGCAGCAATTATTAGAGGCTTTAGAAAACCAGAACCTTACAAAGGTAAAGGTGTTAAATATACTAACGAGACTATCGTTAGAAAAGCCGGTAAAACTGCTAAGTAAGGTGTGAAGAATGAGTAGAGCAAAAGATTTAGCAAAGAAAAACTCTTTAAGAACAAAGAGAAAATTAAAGATCAGAAGTTCAATTAACGGAACTGCTGAATTACCAAGAGTAAGTGTATTTAAATCAAATAAATATTTATATGCACAAGCAATCGATGATGTAGCTGGTGTTACATTAGCAAGTGTAGATGGAAAAGTTTTAAACCTTTCTGCAAATAGAGAAAACGCAGTTAAAGTAGCTGCAACTTTTGCAGAAAATTTAAAAGCAAAAAACATTGAAGCAGTAGTTTTTGATAGAAACGGTTACTTGTATCATGGTGTGATCAAAGCGTTTGCAGATGCACTTAGAGACAATGGAATCAAATTATAAGGTTAGATGATGGCAGTTAATAGAGATGATTTTGAAGAAGCAATCGTTAATATCGGAAGAGTAACGAAAGTTGTTAAAGGTGGGCGAAGATTTAGATTCACTGCACTTGTTGTAGTTGGTGATAAAAACGGAACTGTTGGATTTGGAACTGGTAAAGCAAAAGAGGTTCCAGATGCAATTAAAAAAGCTTTAGATGATGCATTTAAATCTTTAGTAAAAGTAAATATCAATGGTACAACAATCAACCATGATATTGAGCATAAATATAACTCAAGTAAGATTTTATTAAAGCCTGCATCTGAGGGTACAGGTCTTATCGCTGGGGGTGCAACGCGTCCAGTTCTAGAACTTGCTGGAGTTAAAGATATTATTGCAAAATCTTTAGGTTCAAACAATCCTAACAACCTAGTACAAGCTACAGTTGAAGCATTGGCTAAGATCAAAGGATAAATATGGCATTAGAAAATTTACAAGCTGCTGAAGGTAGTACTTCAAACAGAAAAAGAATTGGTAGAGGTCAAGGTTCAGGAATGGGTAAGACTTCTACTAAAGGTCAAAAAGGTCAAAAATCTCGATCTGGTTATAAGATCAAGAGAGGTTTTGAAGGTGGTCAACAACCAATCCATAGAAGATTACCAAAAGTTGGTTTTACTTCTAGAGTAACTAAACCTTACACTATCAATGTTGATAAGGTAAAACAAGTTGCTGAATTATCAGAAATTACGGTAGAAACAATTAGATCTGTATATAAACTATCTAAATCAGTTTTAAAAGTTAAGTTAATTGGTAAAACTGCAAAAGATATTGCATCTAATATCAAAGACGAAAACGTAACAGTTTCTGGTAAATAATTATGAATAAAGATCTAATTAATAAAATTTTAATTACATTAGGTTTTATTTTAGCATACAGATTGTTAGCGTATGTTCCAGTTCCTGGTGTTAACCTTGACGTGGTAAAAGAATTCTTTGATTCGAACGCTAACAATGCTTTAGGTCTTGTTAACATGTTCAGTGGTAATGCCGTAGAGAGATTATCTATAATTTCTCTTGGTATTATGCCATACATTACAGCTTCTATTATTATGGAGCTTCTTGCTGCAACATTCCCTGCTCTTGGTCAAATGAAAAAAGAGCGAGACGGAATGCAAAAATATATGCAAATCATTCGATACGCAACTATTGCAATTACTGCAATTCAAGCAGTTGGTGTATCAATGGGTCTAAACTCACTTACTGGAAGTTCTGGTCAAAGTGCTATTTCAATTGATATGACTACATTTATAGCTGTATCTACTATCTCTATGGTTACAGGTACAATGTTATTGATGTGGATTGGTGAACAAATCACACAAAAAGGTATCGGTAACGGTATTTCATTAATCATTTTTGCTGGTATTGTTTCTGCAATTCCAAGTGCGATTGGTGGTACAGTTGAATTAGTTAACAATGGTCAAATGAACTTTTTAACAGTAATTGCGATCTTAGTGATTATTTTTGCAACAGTTGGAGCAATTATTTATGTTGAGTTGGGTGAAAGAAGAGTTCCTGTTTCTTATGCTAAAAAAGTGGTTATGCAAAACCAAAATAAAAGAATCATGAACTATATCCCTATTAAGGTGAACTTAGCTGGAGTTATTCCTGCGATTTTTGCATCTGCAATTTTAATGTTCCCTGCAACAGTATTACAAAGTAGTACAAATAAATATATGATCATGTTATCAGATTTCTTAAATCCAAGCAGTTATACATTTAATCTATTAATGTTCCTGTTTGTTGTATTCTTTGCATATTTCTATGCAAGTATTACATTCAATGCAAAAGATATTGCTGAAAACTTAAAAAGACAAGGTGGTTTTATTCCAGGTATTAGAGCTGGAGCTGGAACAGCTGAATTTTTAAATGAAACTGCAAGTAGATTGACTTTCTGGGGATCATTGTATCTAGGGGCAATATCTACAGTTCCATGGCTTATTGTTAAAGCTATGGGTGTTCCATTTTACTTTGGTGGGGTAGCTGTATTGATCGTTGTTCAAGTTGCAATTGATACAATGAGAAAAATTGAAGCTGCACAGTACACAAATAAATATCAAACATTAAGCGCAGTTGGACTGTAATATTTATGGCAATTCCTATTAGAAAACCTAATGAAATTGACAAACTTCGCACTGCAGGTCATGCAGTTGCGAAGACTTTGGATTATCTTCAAAACAACGTTAAAGCAGGTATGACTTTACTTGAAGTTGATGCTATGGGTGAAAAATATTTAAGAGACATGGGTGCACGACCTTCCTTTAAAGGTTTATATGGATTTACTGGATCAGTATGTACATCTTTAAATGAAGTGATTATCCATGGAGTTCCTGATAATACAGTTCTAAAAGAGGGCGATATATTAGGTCTTGATATTGGAAGTGAAATTGATGGTTGGTATGGTGATGCAGCTATTACAATGCCAATAGGAAAAATTTCAAAAGAAGATGAAGAAATCATTGCTTGTAGTAAAGATGCTTTGTATCATGCAATCTCTTTAATCAAACCAGGATTAAGATTTAAAGAACTTTCATATGAGATTGAAAAGTTTATTCTTTCTCGTGGATATGTACCATTAGTTCGTTTTTGTGGACATGGTATTGGGAAAAAACCACATGAAGATCCTGAAATTCCAAACTATTTAGAACATCCAAATCCAAAAAGTGGTCCAAAAATTAAAAATGGTATGGTATTTTGTATAGAACCAATGATTTGTCATAAAGGTGCTGAACCTATTATAGACAAAAAAGACGGTTGGAGTGTTACAAGTTCAGATGGATTGAGAACAAGTCATTATGAACATCAAGTGGCAGTAGTAGATGGTAAAGCTGAAATATTAACAGCTTTAAAATAATAGATTAGTTTATGAAAATATCGGTTTTTATAAACTAATCTATATTGATTTTAATAAATGGAGTAAAAATGGCTAAAGACGATCTCATTGTGATAGATGGTACAGTAATAGAAGCATTGCCTAACGCAACTTTTCGTGTGCAACTTGATAACGGACATGTGGTTTTATGTCACATTTCTGGAAAAATGCGAATGCACTATATCAAGATTTTGCCAAATGATAAGGTAAAAGTAGAAATTACACCTTATAGTCTTGATAAGGGTAGAATTACCCATAGATATAAATAACTAGTTCTTTTTTTAGATCTATTTTTCACTAGAAAGCAGTTGAACAACTTTTTGTTGTGATACTGCGCTACTTTGTATTTGCGCAAAATCACCTTCTAAATCTTGTAAATGTGTATAATCAAATTCTTGCATTTTCTTGTATAAAGTATTTGATTCAAGGTTTACTTTCGAAATTATTTTTGGATCAATATATATTGCATCCATATTATTTACTTTTTCAACCCCTTGTTGTTCACTTTTGTTTTCTTGATATTGTTCATTAATTGCATTAGTATGATTACTAATGTTTCTATAATTTATATTCATTTTGTTCTCTCTTGATTATAAAATTATGAAACTCTTTTTGCAGTTAACTCTATCTCTCTTTCAACTGCATTTTTTTGTTCAATCATATACATTAAGTGTTGCTTTAATAATTCTCTATCTTGATATGATTCAATGATAAATTCATAAAGCTTAGGTCTATTTTTCTTCCAATTATGAAGTGTTGTTTTGTTCACTTCCAAATCTACTTCTAATTTTCTAAAACTTGGTGCAGTCATCTCTTTCCTTTTGTTTACTTAAGTGGAACACTTTTTAATTAAATGTAGGGTAATTGTACAAGTATTTGGAACAAATGTCAATACTTTTTCATTAAAATGTTCCAATTATTTGTACAAAAGTGCTTGAAAGTGGTTTTTTTGTACAATACCACCATGAATATTCAACAGAAACAAAATCTTTTAAGACATTTTGAATTGTTAAAAACATTTGGAATAGAATATTGTGAACATCTTGATTTTGAACCACAATCAATGAATCATAAAAACTTACCAAATGATTTAAATGCACTTCATTCAATTGTTAGTCACTGTACACTTTGTCAATTTGCCAAAAGCAGAAAAAATGTCCTTTTTGGATATGGAAATCCCAATGCAGATATTTTATTTGTAGGTGATTTTAATTCAACGATGGAAGACTCTAATGGTGAATATTATGTTGGAAATGTTGGCGAGTTGTTGAAAAATATGATTGAAAAAGTTTTAAAGATCAAAAAAGAAGCCGTTTATATAACGAACTTAGTAAAGTGCCTTCCTAATGACGCTCAAAAAAATCTCACCAATGAGATTAATATTTGTAAAGAGTACTTGTATAAACAAATAGAAATAATTGACCCAAAGATTATCGTGATTATGGGTGAAGAAGCCTTTCACTATTTTACAAATGAAACAAATTGGATAAAGGTACGAGGGAACATAATTAAGCATAAAAAGTATACAATACTGCCTATACATCACCCCAATATGTTAATGCGTAATCCAACACTGAAAAAAGATGCATACGCTGATATGTTGAAATTAGATAGATTTATAAATGAGAGTCAATAATGAGAATAGCTTTATATATAGTTTTTATAATATTTTTTACAGGTTGTATGCCATCTACTCAACCAACAAAACAAGTCAAAAAAGAGATTAAAAACGATATACAAATTATCACTCATCAAGCACCACAAATCATAGAAGAACAAATTACTATTGATGAAGATGTGATCGAGGAAGAAGTATTAGATCCAGAATACAAAGTAGCTTTAGTTTATCCATCAAAAATCATGAGCAAATATGGTGTGTCTGCAGCTAAAGCAGTCAATGCTTATTTGTTACAACAAAATATTGATTCAAATGTAGAAGTGTTTGATTGTATCGATCAAAGTTATGAAAATCTTGTAATCACTTTTAATCAACTCAATGAGCTTGGATATAAAAAAGTAGTTGCTTTAATGACAGCTAACATGGTCACACAATTACCTATGATTCCATCAATTAGTTCATTTGATATATATGTACCAACTGTCAATAAAAACGAGATGAGCATTGAAGTAGATAATGTAATCTATGGTGGAATCGATTATGAAAAACAGATTGATACACTCATTGGATTAGCAAAAGGGAAAATTGTTAATTTTTATACTAAAAGAGGTATCAGTGAGAAACTGACTAATATGTTAAATCAAAAATACCCTAATGTGCAAAATGTTGTTATTGAAACTGATACAGATTATACAGACCTTTTTAAAAGAAATGATTTCAAATATAAAACAATATTTTTAAATACAACACTGATTAAAAGTTCTATTGTGTTATCTCAAATTAGAGCCAATGAAGTTGAGCCATATGTGATCTTAACAACACAATTGAATTATAATCCTCATTTAATCTCTATGACGCAATATGAAGATAGAAAAAATCTTTATTATGCAAATTCAATTGGAAAAAGTGATGAACTTTTAGAAGAAAATAGTGATTTACTAGGTGCAGATTTAGTTTATGATTGGGTCAATTATTCTACATTAGTAGGTGTTGATTATTTCTTAAAAGAGAACTCTTATGCACAATCTTTAATCCAATATGAGATAAAAGAGAATCAAGTTGAATATCCAATGAACATCGTCAAAAATTCTAACTTTGGATTTACTCCATACTTATCTGCAAACAAATAAACTTAGAACAACCTCTTCAAAATACCCTTAAGTAAAATTTCGATATAATCGCGAAATAAAATAAGCTAAGGGTATATTTTGAGAACACATTATTGTACAGATGTTACTGAAAAAAATATTGGTGAAGTCGTTACTGTTGCTGGTTGGGTAAACAGTCGTAGAGACCACGGTGGACTAATCTTTATTGATTTAAGAGATAAAGGTGGTTTAGTTCAACTTGTATGTGATCCAGCAGATAATGAAGAAGCATGGAAAGTTGCAGATAGCGTTAGAGATGAATTTGTTTTAATCGCAACTGGAAAAGTTCGACCAAGAGGTGAGGGTTTAGAAAACCCTAAATTGATCACTGGTAAAATTGAGATCGTAGTAGATACTTTAATCATTGAAAATAGATCAAAACCTATGCCGTTTGAATTAGGTGATGAAAAAGTAAATGAAGAGATCAGATTAAAAAACAGATTTTTAGAACTACGAACACAAAAAAGTTTTGATATCTTCAAATTAAGAAGTACAGCAAATATTGCTGCAAGAAACTCATTGAATGCAATGGGATTTTTAGATGTTGAGACTCCAATTCTTACAAAATCAACTCCAGAAGGTGCAAGAGATTATTTAGTACCAAGTAGAGTTCACAATGGTCAATTCTATGCATTACCACAGTCTCCACAATTATTCAAACAACTTTTAATGGTATCAGGTTTTGATAAATATTTCCAAATTGCAAAATGCTTTAGAGATGAAGATTTAAGAGCAGATAGACAACCAGAATTTACTCAAATTGATGTTGAGATGAGTTTCTGTGACCAAGAAGATGTAATTAAAGTTGGTGAAAAATTAATTCATGATATTTTTACAGCTTGTGGAAAAGACATTCCTACAACATTCCCAAGAATGACATATTCTGAAGCGATGGAAAAATATGGTTCTGATAAGCCAGATATGAGATTTGGTATGGCTATGGTAGATGTAATAGATATTTTTGCTAGAAGTACAAATGAGATATTCTCAAACATCGCTAGTAATCCAAAGAAAAATAGAATCAAAGCATTAAAATGTACAAATGGAGATAATATCTTCTCAAAACGACAAATGAAAGGTTTTGAAGATTATGTAAGAAAATTTGGGGCTCATGGTCTTGGATATTTCCAAATGAAAGAGGATGGATTAAAAGGTCCATTGACAAAATTCTTTAGTGAAGCTGATCTTGAAGAGATCATCAAAGTAACTGAACTAGAAGTTGGTGATGTAGTATTCTTTGGAGCTGGAGATAAAAAAACTGTTTGTGATTATATGGGAAGATTTAGATTATTCCTTGCAGAGCAAATGGATATTATTCCAAATGATACATATGAGTTTTTATGGGTAGTGGATTTCCCAATGTTCGAAGTTGAAGATGGGAAAATGAAAGCATTACACCATCCATTTACTATGCCAAAATCTTTAGAAGATACAAGTGATCTTGAAGCAATCGAATCAATTGCATATGACCTTGTATTAAATGGAACAGAGCTTGGTGGTGGATCAATCAGAATTCATAAAGAAGAGATTCAATCAAAAGTATTTGAGCTTATGGGAATCAGTGAAGAGGAAGCAAGAGAGAAATTTGGTTTCTTACTAGATGCCTTACAATTTGGTGCACCACCACATGGTGGATTTGCAATGGGATTTGATAGAATGATCATGTTACTTGCTGGAACAGATTCAATCAGAGATGTAATCGCATTCCCTAAAACGCAAAAAGCACAATGTTTAATGACTCAAGCTCCAAGTAGTGTTGATGAAGAGCAATTAAAAGAATTAGCTCTTAGAATTAGAAAAACGGTTGAAGTATAATCAATCGTTTTTACAAATAAAAAAAGGCTCCCTAAATTTTAGGGAGCCTTTTTTTGTTGAGAAAGAATATTTCTATTCTTCGTCCAACATTCTATCTTGCATTTTTTCAATAGCTTTTTGTAATGGACCAGTATCTAGTCCAAATTGTTTTGCTTTTTCAATTGCTAATTCACAATTTGCATCACTCAATGGATCAGTAATAGAACAAGCAGTTTTTGCTACGTGTAAAATCTGAGCCTCTTTTTTATATTCATCAGGACAATTCGCTAGATCATCAACAAATTCGATCATACCAATTAATTTATCACTCAATTTCCAGTGTCTAAAAATTGCAGCAGTGATAGATGAAGTAGTTCTACCAAAGTATTCTTTTTCTACAGAAGCTACATCTTTTGAGGCTTTTACTGTATTTAAAAATTCTTCAGTTTTTCCTTGTTCTCTTGCAACATCTGAAAGGATGAATTTTCCAGTTTCTTGTAAAAATACTGGTAATAGCAATTCCTCTTTAAGATCAAAGTCTACTTTAGAGATCCATTGGTTGATTAAGTTTGAAGAGATATTAGCTAATCTCATAAACTCATCACTTCCTATACCATATGCTTTAAGGTCAGTGTCTAAGGCATTTTTAATAGCACTACCAAAAGCAATTGAAAGAGTAAAGTTGATTCCTAATAAGTTAAGTGCTCGACTTGGAGTTTCAACACTACTTCTAAAACCAAACATTGCTGAGTTTGAAACTTTTAAAAGTGTTGATACAATAAGTGGATCTTTTTCTATAATGCTAAGAAGTACAACGGCTTCTTTTTCTGGTGATCGTTTAAATTCTTCTAAATCAATAATCGTTTTTGGTAACGGTGGCAAAGAGTCTATTTTTTCTGAAAGAAGTTCTTGCATGATGTTAATCCTAAATAATTTTTTTTAAGTTCTAATATAATAGAATAATCTAACTTTCGATTCAATAAATAGAAGGAGTTTAATTGATCAAAATAATCTTAATGTCATTTTTTATTATTATCACAGTATATGCAAAACCTCATGTCTATGTAACTATTTTGCCACAAAAATTTTTTATTCAAAAAATCTCGCAAGATAAAATCAATATACGAACAATGCTTGAAAATGATGATAGTTACGATCATTTTAAACCAACTCAAAAACAGCTAAATACTATGCCTTATATTGTTGGGTATTTTACAATGAGTTTAGAGGGTGAAAAAAAATATCATGAATTAATGCAAAAACAAAATCGTAAAATGAAATTTTTTGATATGATGGATGGACTTTATCAAAAAGAGATACCATATATTTGGTTTGATCCAATCTATGTCAAAGAGATTGCTAGTAATATTTTAAAAAGTGTTGTTGAGCTTGATGGGAAAAATAAAGAGCTTTATGAAAGAAATTACCATGATTTTTTAGATGAATTAGATCGACTTTATATCGATGTCAAATATAGGCTTCAATATACAAAAAATGAAAGCTTTTTTATTTTTGATGACACTCTTAAGCCATTTTATGATCGATTTGAATTAAAACCAACTAAAATAGAATTTACAAAAAATTATATAACTTTACAAGAAAAAAGAAAACTTCAAAACATGGTTAAAGAGAACAATATTAAAACAATCCTTGTCACAAAGAGTAAAGATTACGATAAAGCTAAACTTATAGCTAAAGCAGTTAATATTCCAGTTATATATATTAATCCAATTTCATTTAATTGGCTTGCAAATATCTATAATATCACCAATGAATTGGCAAAATAAATGTTTATACCTACAACCAAAGAAGAATGTTCCAAACTAGGCTGGGAACAGTTAGATGTTATATTAGTAAGTGGTGACACTTATATTGATTCCCCTTATAGTGGAATGGCAATTGTTGGACAACTTCTTATAGCTAATGGATATAAAGTAGGTATTATTGCTCAACCAGATGTTGAATCTGATACAGATATCACTAGACTAGGGGAACCAAAACTGTTTTGGGGGATTAGTTCTGGACTTGTTGATTCAATGGTAGCAAATTACACTGCTTTAAAAAAATTTAGAAATTCAGATGATTTTACCCCTGGAGGTAAAAACAATAAGCGTCCAGATAGAGCAACTTTAGTATATTGTAACCTTATTCGAAGATATTTTAAAGATACAGTTCCATTGGTTATTGGTGGCATTGAAGCAAGTCTAAGAAGAGTAGCGCATTATGATTTTTGGACAAATAAAGTTCGAGGATCGATCCTTTTTGATGCTAAAGCAGATATTTTAGTCTATGGAATGGCTGAAAAAACAATTGTAGAACTAGCTAATGCGCTGAATGATGCTAAAGAATATACAGATATTCGAGGTTTATGCTATATAAGTAAAGAAAAAAAAGAAGGCTTTATAGAGCTTCCAAGTCTTAAAGAGTGTCAAGATAAAAATGATAAAACAAAATTTATTGAGATGTTTCATATCTTTTATGAAAACAATGAACCATTGGTGTCAAAAGGATTAATGCAAGAGCATAATGGAAGATATATGATTCAAAATCCACCTCAATATAATATGAGTGAAGAAGAGATAGATACGGTGTATGATTTGCCTTATGAGCGTGAAGTGCATCCTTATTATGCAAAAGATGGAAATGTAAAAGCAATGGATACAATTCGCTTTTCAGTTACGACCCACCATGGATGTTATGGTGAGTGTAATTTCTGTGCAATCACTGTACATCAAGGAAGAACCATACGAAGTAGAAGTGAGAGATCAATCTTAGATGAGGTCAAAGGTTTTACTCAAAATAAAAAATTTAAAGGAATCATTTCTGATGTTGGCGGTGCTACAGCTAATATGTATGGATATGAATGTCGCAAGAAATTGGATAAGGGTGTATGTGATGATAGACGATGTACTGGTTTTAGAATGTTTCAACCAAACAATAGAAAAGAATCATGGAATGATTATAAAATTTGTCCAGTGCTTAAGCCAAATCATCAACGAAATATCCAATTACTCAAAGATATTAGAGAAATTCCAGGGGTGAAAAAAGTATTTGTAAATTCTGGAATTCGATATGATCTTATTCAAGAAGATAAAGAACATGGACAAGAATACCTTAAAGAGATTGTTTCACATCATGTAAGTGGTCAAATGAAAATTGCCCCAGAACATTCTGAAACAAAGATACTAAAACTTATGGGAAAACCAGATAAAGAGGTACTCAAAGAGTTTAAATCCTCTTTTGAAAAGCTCAATGCACGAAGCGGCAAGAGCTACCGTCTGCCCACCGAAGCCGAATGGGAGTACGCGGCTCGCAGCGGGGGCAAACAAGAGAAGTGGGC
>JBNLDA010000021.1:0-18574 GCA_050304095.1 Arcobacteraceae bacterium
TTTTAAAACCATATGAAGAGGAATCTGAAAGATGGAGCCCTACAGTTTTGAGACTATTAAAAGAAATGCTAGGTGTCATTGAACAATTATATGATTTAGATCCACATAATTGGGCAGAGCATTATAGAGATTTATTAGTTAAAGTGGCCACTTTTTATAAATCAAATGGAAAATTAAAAGAATCAATTGAGTACTATGATAAAAGTATAGAAGTGCAAAAATTTGAAATAAATTATTTGAGGGAATGTGAAGATGGAACAAATAAATAGAAGACATGATCATTACATTGATGTATTGGATGTATTAGATTCAAGCATCTTTAAGAAAAAGCAATGGACTTGTGATTTAGAAAATGATTTTAAGAATGTTAAACCAGTTTTTTTTGATCAGATACAAAATCAAACCTATTTCAATGATTTGAATGATAAAAACAAAGAAAAATTAAACAAGCTATCTTTTAGAGAAAAGTTGGATGATGATTTACAACATAATTTGTTAGACAATATTTTTCAAGCTAAAAAAGTTTATATTGAAATTCACTCATGTCAATATTCTTGGACAGCTCATGAAGGAATACACAATTTGTTTTTTCATCTAGGATCATGGGAGAAGGATTATGATATTAAAAGAACTATGATCTATAAAGCTAACTTTGAAGATTATGAATTACATGATGGTTCAGTCTACAAAACTGTTACAATGCTACTTGAATCAGATAAACCAATTTATGAAGAATTATTATGTTTATTTGGCGCACATGTAAATCGATATGAAATCTATGACAAAATAGAATTTGCAGGACTTTGGATAGATATCATTCCTTTTTTTGAGCACCGTTTTTCGATAGATCAATCCAACTATTATAATTGGTCTTATGATAGAATAGAACACCATTCAAGTTATGATATACCATTTAGTAATTCATTTTTAGATATTAAAATGCATGCTAAAGATGTTGAAGCTAGATGTAACTGTATTGATGATTTAGAATTTGGTTTTGATATATGTGTATCTATTATAGAATCAAAAGAATTCTATGAATTTTTACAAAAAACTCCTTACTTTCAAAAAAAACTTTATTCAATAAAAGAATTGGCAAAAGTAAACATGCAACGCCTACCCGAATTTATCGCTTGCTATCATTGTTAGGGATAAATATGATTGACAAATATGTTTATTCTAAAACATTAAAAAAAGATTTGTGTATAAACGGATATACTAAACAACAGTTCACAAGATTAATTGACAGGTTTTATGATGAATAGTGATCTTACTTTTGATTCTTTTAAGATAGTAAACGAAAATCAAGTTGCCTTTAATGCTGCAAATGCAATATGCAAAAAGCAACTTATATACAACCCTTTATGGATATGGGGCGAAAAAGATTCTGGTAAAACACATCTTTTACAAGCCATAAAGGAAGATGTTTCAAATAAAAATAAAACTGCCATTATTTTAGATTTTTCCGATCTTAATCTTGAAGACATAAATACATATATTCTGTATGATTATATTTTGATTGATAATATGCAATGCATTTCAACAAATGATTCATCATTAAATTTTGTACCTATAATTTTAAAATTACATGAAGAAAAAAAACAGATAGTTCTAACATCAAACTATTTATCAGAAGAACTTCACAAAATAATTGAAATTTTTAACAAACAATTTAAATGGCAATTTGTTACTGATATCAAAAAATTTAGATAGTTTTTCAATTCAATCAAAAGGTGCGCGAAAGACTTCATGTATAATAAATACTCCTTCTATCGCATTTAATGTAATTGATTCAAAATTTATTTTGCAACAATTGCAATAGTTATATCACATAATTTGTTTATCAAAAAAAGGATAATCAAATGAAAGCTAAAAAAGTTCCAAGAGATTTTCACAAATTAGCAATTCTTAAAGGTGAAGTTAGAGGCTATACAACAGCAGTACCTTCAAAAAAGCTTTATTCTAGAAAAGAAAAGTATCAAAAAAGGGGGGGCTAAATTATGTCAGGAAAATTGATTGACTCTATTGAATTATATAATCAACTATTTGGAGATAAATTTAAAAACCATATTTCAATTAATGAAGATCACTATAAATATGCATGTAATTTTATAATAGCTCATAAAAAATATTGGATTAGGTCTATTGACACATGGAGTTCAAACAGTGAATCATTAGACAAACAATTCAAATCTTTAATTGATCATTTATTTGTACAATATAGAATACCTGAATTTTTTTATTCTATTTGGTATGAGCAAATTGAAAATATACGCAATAATGTATTTCATTTCAATCAATTTGAAGATGTAAAAGAAATAAAATGGTTTATAGAAGTTGCTCAAGGCAAAAATTTTAGAAATTGTGAAGATTTACCAAATACAAAATTAACAAAAAAGGTAGTTCATCATATGATGAAGGCACCAGATCATTACTCTATTTACGAGGCAATTCGATATGGTCAAGTAATTGATTTAGGAGGAACTCAATATATAGCGAATAAACTTATAACAACTAGACTTAGTTATGATTTTCGCAATGAAAGCTTTTGGTTGAAATCAATAGAATATTTCATAAAATATCCATTCTTGCTTGATCATGTAACTGAAATATTGGATTATCTTAGAGCTATGAAATTTCAATTAAATGCTCCCAAACCACAATATTCACTCAAAAATAAAAAACCTGAAAATTTACGAGATGAAATTCGTCAATGGCATAAGCAATTATGGGAAAGACACTCTAAAAATAATCAATGGTCTACAAATCATATTGATGGGTTTATTTATGCTGAAAAGAAAACAAGATACAGTCATATGTGGCTAATCTATGAAATAACAACTTCAAAGGAACTTTATGAAGAAGGTAGGATAATGACTCATTGTATAGCAAGTTACGAACAAGAGTGTTTATCTGGAATTGTTTCTATTTGGAGTCTATGTAATTTAGATACATCATTAGGTTATGAAAAAAAATTAACCATAGAGGTTCATAATAGTAGTAGAATGATAGTTCAAGTTCATGGAAAATGTAATAGAAATGCTACTGAAAATGAAATGTTTGTTATACAAAAATGGATGGAAAAAGAAAATTTAAAATTACTAGAAATACCACAACTTGATATTTGTATTTGAAATATGCAAATAAAAAATAAAGGCTAAAAGATGATCGTAGACTATATTAGTGATTTACATGTTGATTTTTATTTAGATTATACCAATAGCACAATAGAATACTTTATGACAAAAAGATTGCATTATATTTTTTCACAGAAAAAAGGAGATGTACTCATAATTGCTGGAGATATTGGACATTATAATGATCAAAATATATTTGTTTTAAAAACAATAAAAGAGCTATATGGTTATAAAAAAATATTTTTTGTTTTGGGCAATCATGATTATTATTTAATAAATGAATCTATAGTAAAAAAATATCAACAAAATTCATTTAATAGAATCAATGAAATGAAAACTTTATGCAGTCAATTAAATGATATACATTTACTAATGGGGGATGTCATTGAGTACAAAGGTATTAAGTTTGGTGGTAGTGGTCTATGGTATGACGGAAAATATCTTCAAGGACTTGATATGTCACTTACTAAAGAAGGTATTCATGATCTCTGGAGTAGAAAAATGCTAGATGCAACAGCAATTTATGGTATTGAAAGTTATGATACAATTTTTATGGATGAAATAGAAAAATTGCGATTTTGTTATGATAAATGTGATGTGCTTATTAGCCATGTAAATCCATCTATAAATCCAGATTGTACTATCAAGAAATATCAACTTAATAAATTAAATGGTTTTTATAGTTTTGATGGAGAATATTTTCTAGAAAATACTTCTGCAAAATATTGGATATTTGGTCATGTACATAAAAAGACTCAATATGAATCGTATGATACCAAAGTACTATGTAATCCACTTGGATATCCAAATGAAAATTATGATGCTTGTTTGCAATCGTTTGAAATTTGAAGAGACTGTTCAGAACTTTGTGTCAATGAGTGATCATTAAATTATCGTAATTTTTGTTCAATGTCACCAAGAATCAGGATTAGTTCTTCATAAGAGGGTGGATTCCCTATTAGCATACTTTGTGCCATATCTGTATAATCAGTTTTAAAACTATTGTCTAGCTCACTTGTTGGAACAATTTTTATATTGTGTGGTGTTGCATTTGCATAATCTGCTTTATTGTCTTTATAAAATGTAGATTTATGTTGTACAACATCAGCTAAAAGGTTTAGATCACTGATAGCCATTTGTCCATATTCACTAGTGTATAATTTTACTAGATCGTATATATGACGGCTCATATGATTGCGCTTATCTATTCTGGATGGTTCATTTTTTGAATTTTCAGCATGCAGTATAGTTGCTTTTTCCCAAAATGTTCTATCAGGTCGCAAAATTTCAACTTTGATTGGATCACTTTTGCCAAGAATTTGTTCAAAGAAACTATCAATCTCTTTTACTATTGTTGGAACTCGAGCAGATCTTACTCCCGCTTCTATTTTAATTATAGGCTTCACATAGCTTCCACCATATTCAGCTTCTTCCAATAACTTTGGATAATGAACATACAAGGTCATTTCGTCTTTTGAGATTACTTCAAAATCTAAATTTATAATTTTCCCAAGTTCACTTTTAACTGATTGCAGTAGTATTTCATCTGTATATTGTTGTCCAATATTTTTTAGATTTTTTAATTCTTTTTCAAGTTTTTTATTAGACCAATTATTGTCATCTTTGAAATAATCCCATGGGTTTTCAAATTCACCATAATATTTTTTTAATGTCTCTATTGAATAGGTGACATCAATATTCTCTGAGAATCTTTCTATAAGATTAAATCCTTTTGATAAGGATGTACCACCTTTAAATAAGATACCTTTTGATCCATTTTCACTAAATAAAATATGAAGTAAAATAGTTACCCATAAATCTTTCTCAACAACAACTAAAGGCAAACCTTTCTGTGTTGCTACATGACTTAATGCTGCTCTTTGTTCATCGATTGGTAAATCTAAAAGTTCTTTAATGTATTGCATTTATAATCTCTTTTACTCTGTTTTGAAGCCATACTGGATATCCTTTAGATCCTTTATTCAAATCATCAATATCATCTTTATTTAGTTTTGAGGCAAAATTATTGATTAATAATTTATCTGAAAATGCATCTTTACCCAAATATTCCATAGCACTTAGAACTAATCCCGCTTTTTTATTATGAGTTGTTAATTTTTTAGCATTTATTCTTTTAAATACAATTTGCGTATTACCTACAAATTCACTTTTGTGTAGTTTATCATTAAGGTAAATGTATTTCATAGGTACTTGATCTGAAAGCCCTAACATATTTAAAGCTATTGGACCATCTGGTACTATATGCGCATTACTTAACTGTGCTATAGCTTGCGCAATGGTTGATGGACTTGGTAGAACGTTCCCAAATAAAGAACTTTTTTTAGGTTTGTAATAAATTCCTCTTCTAAATCTTTTAATGATACCATCAGCATTTAATTTGCTTAATTCTTTTTCGATACTATTTTGATTTGCATTAGAAAAATTAAAACTATTAGAAGCAAAGGCGATACCATCAGGAAGTGAAGATATTTTATCTTTAACTTTAGTTGTGATTGGTTTGGTCATTTTTACTCCTTTATAAATTCAGTAATTTTAATTAATTTTACTGAAAATTTTAATAAAAGTCAATAGATTTATATAGGATAGGTTTTTTCATTGACAATACTACCAATCATTTTATTTGCTTCTTGTGAACCCTTGGTATGATTTGCACTTAAATAAAAGTCATTAACTGTTTTCAAATTTGTATGACCTAAAGAAGCTGATAAAATGGTTGATGCAGTTCCAAGTTCACCCATAGCGCTTACTAAAATATGTCGAAAATAGTGCATAGTAAGATTAGGTATATTAGCAAGTTCTTTAATTTTTGATAGTTGTCTTTTAGGTGTTGAAAGAGTTTTATTAGTGATAGGAGACTTAAAAACAAGTCCCTGATGATTATCTTTTATTTCTAGTAATGCATTTAAAATTGGTTCAGGTAGTTCAAAAAATTGTTCTTCATTAATTTTATTATTTTCAGCTCTAATTCTATAAGTTCTTTTTGAAATATTAATATCATTCCAATTTAATGTTTTTATTTCACCCCATCGTCTACCATAAAGTGCAAATAAAAAAAGTCCTCTGTAGAATGGATTGTCTTGATAAGTATCTATAATTACTTTGTATAGTGTAGCTAATTTTTTTCCAGCATCTGTGACAATCTTTTTTTTCGCTTTATTCTCTTTTCTGTGTTGTTTTGACAATTCAATTTTTGGAATTTTATCAATGACATTATTGTCATAAGCATATTGCATGATTGGCTTAAGAGTTTGTATAAGTACTTTTTTAATTGTTCTAGGGCTACATCCATTTTCTGTTTGTTTAGTGTAGCCTTTTTTTTCCATAGAGCTTCTTATAGTATTAATATCATGTAACCTAATACTTTGAATCTTTTTTTTACCAATAGAATTTAAAATATATAACCTATATGTATCTTTCCTTTCCTTAGTCCAATCTGTATTGCTACATTCTTTTTCAAAATAGGCTTCTGCTATTTTATTTAATGTTGAATTTTCATCAAATCCAATAGATATTTCATTGCTTTTTCTTTGTACTATAACTTTGAATTCTAATGAATCAGCTTTTGCTTTGGCAACTCTAGTTCTTTTGTCCCAATTTTTATTTGCATAGTCAAATAGTTTTGAATATTCTTTACCTTCAATCTTAAATCTGCAGTAAAATTGGGTAAATGTTTTATTAGCTTTTAATCCTACATCAACTTTTTCTTTGAATTCACTTTTGTTAATTGCCATAAAATTTCCTTCAATGAAGTGGGTCCCACTTTGGGTCCCACTCTTTAATGAACTTATTATAGTATGAAAGAAATTAAGAATAAATATAAATTCCTTACTTATGGGCTTTTGTAGTTAATAATTATATATAAGAAATAATAGGTATCTGGTCTCATAAGCCGGAGGTCGAGAGTTCAAGTCTCTCTCCTGACACCATTTGTAAAAGCCTAAGTTAAACTCTTAAAAGAGATTTTAACTTAGGCTTTTTTATTTAAGTCCAACCCTCTTTCAACACTAGACCAAAAGTAACTTCTCGATTGTTTTAACCCTAATAATATAACAAATATGTTACAATTGTGTTATAATGAAAGAATTAGGTATTAAGTAACTACCAAATCAACTTAAAAGGAATAATCATATCTACAAATAAAATTGGAACAATCTTATATGTTGAAGATGAAAAGTTTATTCAAAGCGAACTAGCTAGTGTATTAAAGAATTTTTGCAATAAATTAATTGTAGCTAGTGATGGTTCTGAAGGTTTAAAATACTTTAAAGAAAACAATGTCGATTTAGTAATCACTGATATTAATATGCCATTTATGAATGGTATAGAGATGTCGAAACTTATTAAAAAACTTAATGATAAAATTAAGATTATTTTCACTAGTGCTTATAATGATATAGAATATTTAAAAGAAGCTATAAAAGTAAAAGTTGAAGAGTATCTAATCAAACCAATTAATCTCAAAGAATTAATTAATCATATTGTAGATATACAAAAAAATATTGAATTAGAATATCAAGAAAAGATTCATAAACATGAAGTAAAAATTGCTTCTATGTCTGAACTCATGAATGATATTGCTCATCATTGGCGACAGCCATTAAGTGTTATCACATCTTCAATTGCAACTATACAATTAAAAAGTGATTTAAATCAAAATATTACACAAAGCGATGTACATGAAGCATATCATCAGATAACTAAAAGCTGTAAGTTTTTATCAAATACCATTGATATGTTTAATAAGTATTTACATACTAGCAATATTGTTGAAAAAAAGTTAGACTTAAATACAAGAATAGAACATGCTGTTTCAAAGATACTTGATTCATTTAATGCTCACAACATTGACTTATCGATTCATAATGAAAACAATACAAATGTAAAATTATCTGAAGAAGTAGAACAAGTATTAATAAATATATTTCAAAATGCCGAGGATATATTTCTAGAGAGAAAAAGTGAGAAACCTTTTGTTCAATTGGATGTAATGGAATCAAATGATACTATTATAATTAGTGTTGAAGATAATGGTGGAGGAATTGCAGAAGAAAATCTAGATAGGATATTTGAACCATATTTTACCACAAAACATAAAGCGCAAAATGTAGGTTTATCATTAAGCCAAAGCTACATGATTATTACAAAACTTTATCATGGTAATATATATGCAACTAATACGATGAATGGTGCAAAGATCTTTATTGAATTACCCAAATCATAGCAATTGTTGTTGTGAAAAGAATTTAATAAACTTATAAAGATCTTATAATATTTCTTGAAATAGTTGTTTGTCTTTTTTTATACGTCTTCGAACTAATCAGGTATTAATGATACAATTACTTTACTATAAAAAATGAGTAGTTAATTCAAATTAAATCTCACACTTAAGTTATTCATATTCTTACTTGCACTATAGTTATAAATATTTCTTATAATAAGGTGGTCAAATGAATAAATTGTTTTCTTCAATCACACTTGCTAGTATATTAGCTGTGAGTAGTTTCGCTAGTGAAGCGATGAATGTAAGTTTTGTTGATTCAAAATGGGATGGAATGATGGTACCTAAAGATCAAGTTTGTAAATGGGCTGGAGGAAACGGTTCTACTCCTGAATTAAAGATCACAAATCTTCCTGAAAATACTTCAAAAGTGATCGTATCATTTAGTGATAAGACCTATACTCCAATGGATAATGGTGGTCATGGTGAAATTGGTATCAATGTATCAAATCAAACTGAAGTGATCGTTCCATCTGTTGAGGGTGAATCAAAAATGATGCCAAACAATATGTTTATCCGCAAAGAACACAAAGGTCTCAAAAGAGGGAAGGCTGGAGCGTATCTTCCACCATGTTCAGGTGGAAAAGGAAATACTTATTATGCGACAGTGAAAGCAGTAGATTCAAATGGTGAAGTATTGTCAACTGCTGATATTCAACTTGGTAAATTTTAAAAGGAGTTTTAGATGATGAAAATTCTATCTACAATACTTACATTAATGGTGATCACAAGTTTTTCATATGCTCAAAAGATCAGTGAAGATCAATGTAATGAAAAAGGTAATGGATATTTATCTGCTGGTGGTGAGTGTATCAATTATAAAGCTTACGAAGGTGATGGAAATGAAAGATTGATACTCGTGATTCATGGAAGCTGGAAAGCGGGGACAAATATTTTAGGACGGTATGCTCCATTTGCTGAAACATTGAATATGAATACAGATATTACTACGGTTGCTATTGCACTTCCAGGCTATTCTGGATCAAGTAGCAATGCAATGCCAGCATTAGAACATGAAGCAAAACCAAGTCCATCTGCAACCAAAGAATATGTAGAATTTCTTGGTCAAATGGTCGAAGCATTTAAAACAAAATTTGAAGCCGATAATGTAACCTATGTAGGACACTCTGCAGGAGCTAGAATGGGAGCAACACTGATGGGTGTAAAACCAGGACTTATCAATCAAATAGCTCTTGCTGGAGGTGGATATGTCACTGGTGATGATATCAAACAATATCCAAATGCAATCTCATTTATGGATGTTATGGATAGTGCAGATAAAGAGGCAAAATATCTTTTAATCTATGGAAGTGCAGATGAAATATCTAAACCAGAAAAGACGATCAATGCTTATGAAAAGATGAAAGAGGCAGGGTTTGATGTGCAATTGGTTGAAGCAAAAGGTGCAAAACATCTTGACCTTGATATGACTGATGCTTCAGTCAATGCTATAACAACAATGCTAGAAGAATAATTTATAAGCTAGAGAAGGAAACTTTTCTAGCTTCTTTTTAACACTATACTTTGTATAATCTCCCAAGAGATATACAAATGAAAAATAAACTAAACAGAATCAAAAACAATCCAAAAGTACAACAATCAATACAAAACATGAAACCAGAAAGATCTATTTGGGGATTTTTAGGGGTGGTTGTGTTTTTTATCCTTCCTGAGATTGTTGCTTTTATTTATGGGGAACAGATCACCTCTTATGCACAACATAAGCTTTCAACTAGCTCAGGAGTGATGAGTATTTATTATGATGGGCTTATTATGCTTTTTGAAGATGGTGGAAGTTGGTTTGGAATCATTTTTGGCTTACTACTGCTGGTATGGCTTTTCAAATCATCTGACTAATTCATTACACAATCACTTTACAATATTTATGGTATGATTAAAAATATTGATATTAAGGAGATTAAATATGACTCTTAACAAAACACTTGCATTACTTATTGGATGTGGTTTATTACTTGGAACTTCAAGTTTTGCTAAAAAACCTGAAGAGGTTGGACAAGAGAAAGTTAAAAAGCAAAAAGTGATCCCTTATGGATTACAAAAAAAAGTTCAAAGTGGTAAGGAATTACCTCCAGGATGGCAAAAGAAAATTGCCAAAGGTGAAGTGGTTGATGATGCTATTTTACAAAATGCAAAAGTGGTCGATGTATTATATCCATCTATAAAAGGAACGAAAGTTTACGAAGTAGGGGACAAAATATTTAGACTGCAAAATGCTACAAGAGAGATTTTAGAAGTACTCAAATAAAAACCTGTGGGCTTTGTTTTGGAATACGTATTTCAAAACAAGCACCACTATCTTTGTTAATGACTTTTATAGTTGCACCAATCTTATGTAAGATTTGTTGAGTGATATACAATCCAATCCCAGTCCCTTTTCCAATAGCTTTGGTCGTGAAGTTAGCTTCAAAAATTTTATCTATAACTTCTTGAGGTATCCCTCCAGCATTATCGCAAAGAGTTAATATCACTTCATCATCATTTTGTACGATCTTTGTTATGATCTTTCGATTAGAGATTTTATTTTCATTGAATGCATCTCTTGCATTGGTGATCAAATTCAATAATACATGTTTGAATTCATTTGGAATCACATGAATTTGAATATTCATATCTCCAATTGGATCTTCAAGTGAAATATTATTTTTAATAAGATCATCTTTCATCAGTACTTTAATTGATTCAAAAATCTCTTTGTATGATATATCAAAACTTTTTGCATTTGGTCGGAAAAATGATCGAAATTCCTCCATTGTTTCTAATAAATGTTCAACATAAAGTTCAATTTTTTCACTATCTTCAATAATTTGTTTGTGATTAGGATTCCCCTCTTGAGATTCCATTGCTATTTCTTGTCCAAGTAGTCGAATCACTCCCAATGGATTTTTCCATTGATGGGCTATAACATCGATCATCTCACCCATAGCAGCATCTTTTGATTGTTTGAACATTATGATATCTTTTTTAAGTTGTTCGGTTATATCAAAAAATGAAACTATATTCAACTTGGTATGGTTACTAAGTACTTGCTGATTGGCTTCAACAATAAAGTGTCGTAGATCACCATTTTTCATTATCGCAACTTTTAGTATTTTATCTTCTTTGTTTAATATGGTTTGCAACCATCCTTTTTTTGAGGTGATATAATCACTATCATTGATTGTGTCATCAAAAAATTCTGCAATAGAATCATGGTCTTTTCTAAATTCAGCTATAGTGTTATACTGATCAAAAAATTCAAAGAATTTTAAATTGGCTTCTTGTATATAATGATCATCAGTAATGATAATAATAGATGGTTGAGAATTGATGATAGTTGAAATTTTTTCTTTTTCTATTTTTATTTGTTCCAAATTTGCTTTGAGTTTATTACTATATTGGGTATTGATAATGACATATCCCAAAATAGAGATAATGATAAGTACTAAAATTACATACCCTAGGTTATCTCTATGTAAATTGAGTTGATCATTTTGTTTTGCACTTGATTTTTTATCTAGATTTTTAAATAAGATACCATATCCCATAGGATTACCATGTAAATCAGGGATATCTATTGTTGTAATGAGCTGATGTTTATTTTCATTATACAGATATGATGAGTTAGTATTTAAGTACTTTGTAATTCCGTCAGATTTGATCTGCTCTAAAAGTTTTTTATTTACATTATAATTAGCAATATAATAATCATCAATAAAAATCTTTGTAAACGCTTGTGTGAGTTGGTTTTTGTAGATTTTGTCAACAACAAAAATAGCTTCAATTCCACTTTCAGAGAGTTCTTTAGCGATTGAATTAAAATGGGTAATTATTTCGATGATACCTATAAATATATTATTATCAAATATAGGAACCATAGCTTTAAAGGTCATATCAAATTTACCAGTACTGATTGATGAGGTACTTTGTGGATTTTGGATCATTTGTGCAACATCGATTCTAGCATTGAGTACATTGTCACCTTTTTTCTCTATCCAGCTTCTATAAAAACTATTACCGTTTTTATCTATAACTTGAAACCAGACATTTTGATATCGTGAATGATTTTTTAATATAGTGATAAAATCATTTAATTTGAGTAGATTGATATTATTTTGTAATAATGCATTTTTTAGATTTTGGTTTTCTGCAATTGTTAGGGCTAAAGGTATTAATGATTCTTTTTTCTTTGAGATTAAAATTTGAGTTTTTTGTTGAATCGATTGTGCTTGATTGAGTAAATTTTTATTGATAACTTGTTCCATTTTGTCATGAGTATAAATATCAGCGATATAGATAACGGCTACACATATAACCAACCATATCAATAATCCAAAAATTTTAATCTTTTTTTCAATCATTAATTTTATTCCTTAAAGCCTAATTGTAACATTTTTATAACAAATTATTAATATAAAGGGATAGAATAAGTAATAAAAAAGGCTCCAACAAGTAGAGCCTTTTTTTGTTCGCGTTTATTTAGGGAGAAGAAAGACAATTTCGTTTTTCTTAGTGTAATTATAAATATTCAAAATGAAATGAAAATGAAATTACAAAAATATTGCAATTTTAGTTATTGATTTAGTATTTTTCATTGTTTTTTATATAAAAAAGTGCTACACTTTTATAACTTCAATGTATAATAAAGCATATTATTATAAGTATAAATTATATAAAAAGGTAAAAAATGATCACTGCAGTACCAATAAGTCTTGATGGTAGTAATCCTATGGTGTCTGATATATTTGCACGTTCTGAACGATTTGCAATTATAGAAGACGATTTAATCAGTTTTGAAACAAACAAACGAAAAAATGGAAAAGATGTTATCAAATGGCTTTATGATAAAGGTGTTGTCAATATTGTTACAGCCAAATTAGGTAAAAATGTTTATGAACAATTAGATGAATTGGATATTGAATGTTTTTGTGTTAATCACAAAACAACATTAGCAGAGGTTATTGCAAAAATACATTCTGAAAACTTACAGCCATATCAATTAACTCAATGTGTTGATCATAGTATTGAACCTAAATATTGTTTAACGCATTAGTAGTGAAAATGATTCACTAGTGTAATCAATCGATCAATTTCAATTGTAACGTAAATAGTGCACCATCTAAAGAATTTTTAACGGTTAGATCCCCAAAAAAACTATCTTGCATGATTTTTTTACTCATATATAGACCAAGTCCAGTCCCATTGTCCTCATCTTTGGTTGTAAAGTACTGTTCAAAGATTTTTTCCATAATCTCTTCAGGGATTCCACCAGCGTTGTCTTCAATTAAAATATAAGCATAATCTTCATCAGCCTCTAAAGAAATCTTTACCCATGGATCTTCAATACGCTTTTCTACCAAAATATCTTTTGCGTTATTGATAACATTGATGATAACTTGTGAAAGTTCCCCTAAAACTATATGGGTGGTAATGGGTTGTTTATAATTGATCTCATTTATTAATTTTATATTACTGTCATCTAAAACTGTAGAAGTGATCGTCAAAGCTACATCGATTCTATCTTGTAAAATCACTTTCTTGCGAACTTTTTCTTCTCTTAGATAATGCCTAAATGTGTCTATAGTTTCAGATAAATATTGTGATTTTAATACTACTTTGTCCATACCATTATTAATATCTTCAGGTTTCAATATTCCTATGTCGTTATGTAATCTTATTGCAGATACGATCGAAACTATAGAAGAAAGTGGTTGACGCCATTGATGAACAATATTTCCTATCATATCTCCAAGTGCTGCTAGTTTTGATTGTTCATAAAGTTTGATCTCATGTTGAATGTTTTTTGCAACTTCTTCTTGAACTTTTTGTTCAAGTTGATCATTGATATTTTGCAATTCTCTTGTTTTCTCCTCAACTTTCATCTCTAATTGTTGTTTGTGTAAATTGTCCTTATATAAAAAGACAATGATCAATAAAACAATAATCACTGCAGCAATATTTATAAAATTGAATTGTTGAATAATTCGTTCTATTTGTTCATTTGATCGATGCGAAACAATATAAGCATCGGCAATTGATCGATCTTTAAGATTGAATATTGGAATGAATGAGCTGATAACTGTTGTATCATCTTTCGTTCCATAGAGCGAAAATGCATTGCCATTATTCATCATTTGATTGATAAGATTTCGATTTTTGTGCATAATATCTTTAACTATAAGTTTAAATGTATGTTGTGCATGTTTTCGTTTAGATAGAACAAATTGATCATGTTCAACACTTTGTTGGTAATTTTCACTACTTAGTGTTTCTTTTGGAATGATATCTTTTCGAACAATAAAGTGGGTGTGTAATTTATGAACAATATCTAAAGTATTTTGCAAAAATGAAGAGGAAAAACCAATATCGAGTGATCCTAGAAAATTTTTGCTTGAATCAAAAATTGGATAAATATATCTAAATGCATGAGTAACTATTCCTGTTTCAAATCCAAATATTGCTTTTTGTTGTGAATTAACATATGTAATGCCAAAACGTATTGATGTTAGGTCATCACCATATTTTTCTGGTTGGTGCATTCTTAAAATAGTATGATTAGATGGATCAGAAAAAAGCATTGTTTTGATCCCTAGTTTATTTGTACCATTAAAGCTATCCACTATATAAGAATAAAGTTCATTTCTCAAATGATTTCTTTCTTCAGTATCTTGAGATGTATTGTATTGTTGGATAGTTGATGTAAAACGTTCATTATTACGAATTGAATCAAAATAAGCATCGGCAACATTTTGATAGTGAAAAGAGATAATATTATAATTAGTTTTTAATTCTTGAAGCGATAAATTTAGTTCATCTTGAATGAATTTATTTTTATAGTAACTATTGACTGAATAGATTATTGTTAAAGCAAATACGGTAAATAGAGCAAGGTAATACTTTAAATTTATAAACTTCATGCAGTATCTTAATCAAATTTCACTTAAATTACATAATAATATGTCACACTTTTGTAATTTTTTATTATTATTCTTTTCTAACTTTTCAACTCTTACGATAAGGAAAGAACTATAATATGAAGCTTTTCAATCAAAATATTATAATTATATATTATAAGTACTATATTTAAATTTTATAATAATCTTATACAAATCTTAATTCTTTTAAATAGTAAAAAATACTAAAGGAAAAAAATTATCCTTTAGAGTATACTTTCATCACTTAATCATTAAGGAGAAATATATGGCTTGCGATACAGGAGCAAAACCAATCGAAGAAGTTGCAAAAGCAACACAAGTAGAAAATAACAATAATAACACACAGGAGAAAAAAGAGATGAGTTCAAGTTTAGTTTTAAGAAAAGCGCCAGAGTTTAAAATGGATGCGTATAACGCAAAAACAGGTCACTATGAAACAGTATCAAGTGAAGATTACAAAGGTAAATGGAGTGTAGTATGTTTTTATCCAGCAGACTTTACATTTGTATGTCCTACTGAGATTGCAGCAATGAATGCAAAATATGATGAATTCCAAGAGCTTGGTGTTGAGATTTTAGCAGTATCTACTGATACAAAATTCTCTCACAAAAGATTTGTAGAGACTGAGCCATTATTAGCAGGATTGAAGCTTACAATTGGTGCCGATACTACTGGAACAGTATCTAGAGCATTTGGTGTAATGATCGAGGAAGAAGGGATCGCTCTTAGAGGAAGATTCTTGATTAATCCAGAGGGTACAGTTGTAGCTCAAGAGGTACAAGCTCCAATGGTTGGAAGAAATGTACATGAGTTCTTAAGACAAGTAAGAGCTTGGCAACATGCTGAAAAAACTGGTGAAGTATGTCCAGCAGGTTGGGTTCCAGGTAAAAAAACACTTCCAGTAAATACTGATGTAGAACAAATGACTGGTAGAGTTGGAGATTATATCACTGTTGAAGAGATTATGTCTTAATAAATAAAAAAATTCCTTTGTAACTAATATAAGCCTTACAAGATTTTCTTGTAGGGCTTTTTTTTTAACCTAAATCATTGTACAATCTAATATTTGGTGCAATATATTGTAATATTATAGTTATTCTTAGGAAAATGATGAAAGATCTGATACAAGTAAAACCTTTTGTGCTTATATTAAATGATAAAGAAGATGAAACTGCTTTAATCACTGAAATGATTTATGATGAATATGAGGTAGCTTCAACGAAAAGTATTAAAGACCTTCTTATTATATTCAATCATAATATTCCCGATCTAGTTATTCTTGATCTTCAATTACAAGATATGCATGGATTTGATGTTTTACGAGAGTTAAAAATGATCGATCCTTTTTTCAATGTTCCTGTATTAGTCATTAGTAAAGATACCGCAGTTGAATTTGAAACGAAATGTTTTGAATATGGAGCATCTGATTTTATTGGAAGACCATATAATCCAACGGTACTCAAAAGTAGGATCAATACTCATATTACGCTTAGACACCGAACGAAAGAATTAGAGAATATCATTAGCGACAAAAGTTATCAACTGATGAAGATCAAAGTGAATAACTTACTTGATAATATTGATGAGGGAATTATTTCATTTAATCATATGTACAAAATTGAATCAAACTTTTCTAAAAAAAGTGCAGAATTTTTTGAAATATATGATCTTACTGGAAAGTTTATAGATCAACTTTTATTTGCAAATGATGAAAAAAATTTAAAACTTTTTCATAAAACCTTCTCACTAATAGAAAAATTAGATACAAATGAAAAAGATAGAATAGAGATGTGTCTTTCATTATTGCCTGAACGAATATCATTAAATAAAAGAATACTCAAACTCAAATATAAACAACTTGAGAAACACAAATATATGATTATCCTGATCGATGTAACTAAAAAAACTGAATTAGAAACGATCATTCAAGAGCAACTCAAAACACAAAAAATGATTACTGCTATTGCAGCCAATAGAGAAGAGTTTTTAGAATTAAAAAATGATTTTGAAAGTTTTTGTGATAATATTCATGCAAAAATTGATCATGAAGATTCTGCAAAAGTCTTTTTGCGAAATCTACATACATTTAAAGGTTTATTTTCTCAAAAACAATTTGTATATGTGGTTAATGCTATTCATAAACTTGAAGATCAAATTAAGGCAATTCCACATGATCATAAATTGTTTTCTACTAAAGTGGTACAAATTGTAAATCAGAGTGAATTATTAAATGCCCTTAATCAAGATATTATCAATGCAGCTAATATATTAGGTGAAAATTATTTTGATGAGAGAGGAAAAAAAGGGCGATTTATTATATTGGATAAGCTAGAAAAGAATTTAAAATATCTTATTGATCATGATATTATCATTGATAATAAGATATTAAAAAGTATTCTGACTGATGTTACACTTTTAAGTAGTTTACCTTTATTTACCCATTTTATCAGTTATCCATCATTGGTTAAACAAATTGCAAAACAACTTGAAAAAAGTGTTCATCCAATGAGAGTTGAAGGTGATTCAACGATTCTTGTGCCATCTTATGTAAAAGATTTTACTAAAACATTGGTGCATATATATAGAAATTGTGTTGATCATGGAATAGAGAATCCAGATACACGAGTGGTGTTTTTTAAAGATGAATATGGAACGATCAATACGAAGTTTTATTCAACAAATGATTCTAATATCATTATTGAGATTTCAGATGATGGTGGAGGAATAGATGCTAACAAGATAGTTCAAAAAGCAGTCAAAGAAAATATTATCACTAATGAAGAGGCGAAGCTTCTAAGTGAAAAAGAAAAATTAATGCTTATTTTTGAAGATAATATCACCACAAAAGATTTTGCCGATGTGATTTCAGGTCGAGGAGTTGGTTTGGCTGCAGTGAAACAAGAACTTGATAAATTGAATGGTAAAGTCAATATTACTACTTCAGCCAATGGGACAACCTTCCAGTTTATATTGCCAAACCTTGATCGATCAATTAAAAAAGATGAAATGAATATTATCGTCAATGATGCTGTTGAATACTTTAAAAATTCATTTGGTCTTGAAATTATAAAATGTACCCCTACAAAAAATTTAGAATTAAATCGTAATATTGTAGCCATAGATTTTGAAAAAGGATATCAACAAACGTTTTGTCTAAGTTGTGAAAATGAAAAAATTTTAGGCTATTTATGTGAAAAACTTTTTCC
>JBNLDA010000022.1:0-18219 GCA_050304095.1 Arcobacteraceae bacterium
GGATTGGTTGTTTTTTGTATCGTAAAGTTATCCAAAGCATTACTGATAATTGTGAGCATGACTTGAATAAATTCTTTTTCATATCCTTTATAAATTGCATCATTTTGATAATCAAGCTCAAGCAATACTTGTTTCATTCTGTTTTTGATTAAATTATTAGCTTTATAGATTGCATCAACTACACTAAAATTTTCCTTGATCTTATTAGGTTGAAAGAAGTTTGAAAAATCATCAATTGTTTCAGACATATATTTTGTATTTCTTTCTATATCCTTCATCTTTTGTGTTATTCTGTCATCTTTTGTAACAAGATTTATCACGGCTACATTAGAATTAATCCTATTAAGGGGCTGTCGCCACTGATGTGCAATATTATTTAACATTTCACCCATACTGGCAAGTTTTGCTTGTTGAAACAGCATCTGCTGCTGTGCTTGATTTTTAGCTAGTTCTATTTGAACTTTCTTTTTTAATTGATAATTAAAATAAAGTATTATGATTAATACACTCAAAAACAACAATATCAATTGAACAATCAATTTATACTCATAACCAGTATTAACTGTAACATTAACCCAAGAATTTGATATCTCTCTTAATTTACTTTGTGGTGTGGCGTTAATAAGTTTCGTCATAATATGCATTAACTTCGCAGAATTAGGATCAGTGTTTAATTCAAATACTTTCTCAATCTTGAATTCTGGCAATACACCAGATATCTTCAATTGACCCAAATAATAGTTCTTAATCATCCAAGCAAGATTCTTGTGTAAATCAATATGCCCATAAATTCTTTTTTTAGATATCTCTTTGAGAGCGAACTCATAATCATCTACAATTTTAAAATGAATCTTTGGATAGCGTTGTTTTAATGTACCAATAATATCAGCAAAATGATTACCAATAGAGATAGTCACACCACTTAATTTTGAAAGATCATCAATATAAGGCTGTTGAAATCCAGTAACTAAAACTAGGAAATCTTTCATATAAGGTTTTGTTGTCACCGTTTTATCAGTTGGAAAATGGGAATCACTCATATCAACTTCATGATCTAAAAGCATTTGAGTACACTCTTCATGATTCTTTTTTGTAATTACTTCAAAAGGTACACCTAAAACTTGTTCATAAAATTTGAATACATCAATACTCATCCCTTTATATTGCTCATCTTCTTGCATTACAAAAGGGGCATATTCAGCACTACAAATTTTAATTTTTTCTTTATTTCTTAAATATCTTTGTTCTACAAAATTCAGATTCAAATCGGTCAAAAGTAAACTTTTTCCAAACCATTTATTTCTCATCTCAATGGTTTCTTCTAAAGGAATTGCCTGTAACCCTTTTTGAATAATTGAATAAAGATAAGGATATTTGTGGTGAATGCCGATAAATAATTCTCCTGCAGCATTATAAACTTCTGTTACCACTTTTAGATCATATTTTTCAAGCATCTCAAGGCTTGGATTTGAATCTAAAAAAGCATCACCTTCATTTTTTTTAAGTTTTTCATAGATTTTATCTACTGAGTCACAATAGATCATATTGATATCTTGAAAATTGTTTTTCAACACAGTTTCAGTAATAGAATCTTTTCGAACTAAAATCCTTTTTTCTTTAAGATCATGAAATGTCTTGATTGAATTGTTGTTTTTATGAATGATAATACTATATGGTGAATAATGATACGAATCTGTATAATAAAAGTAATTCTCTTCTCTTTGTTTTGACCATGACAAACCAATAATTCCATGCAATTGCGCATTTATTGCTTTATTATAAACCTCAGACCAATTATCATACGCAAATACTGTAAGATTAGCTCCAGTATACTTCCTTATAGCATTTAAAATATCTGCATTAAATCCATCATATCTATTATACTTATCAACTATATCATAAGGAGGAAAATCTTTTAACGTTCCTATTTTTATTATTTGATTATTTTGCAAGAACTCTTTTTCTAGTTGCGTTAACTCTATTTTCACTTCTGAGAAAAGTGCACTAACAAGTAATAAATAGAGTAGAAAAAAACGCATTCTATTCCTTAATATAGATCAACTTATAAAGCATTGGAACATAATAAAGATTGAGTATGGTTGCCCACATCACTCCAAAGCCCAAAGAAATAGCCATTGGCTGTAAGATCAGTGATTGCCCTGATGCAAAGAACATCAATGTCAATAAGCCCAATACAGTTGTAATAGAAGTCAACAAAATAGGTCTTAATCTCAATAATGCCATTTGCTTCATTTCGTGTAAATTCTTTGCTTTTTGAATAAAATCTATCATGATAATCCCATCGTTGACTATTACTCCAGCAAGTCCAACAATACCTATAATACTAGGCATAGTTAAGTTCATTCCCATTATCAAATGACCTATTAAAACCCCTAAGATCGATAAAGGAATGGTACTTAAAATGATCAACGATTTTACGAGTGAATCAAACATCCAAACCAAAGCAACAAAGATTAAAATAAGCGCTAAGACAAATGCTTGCCCCATCTCTTTTTTTACTTTTTCATTCTCTTGTTGTTCCCCTTTGATCTCTATTCGTACATCTTTTGAAAGTTGTTCAATGCTAGTATTTAATATTTCATAAACCTCTTGTGAAGTTATTCCATCAATAGAAGCGGTCACACTGCTAATTCGCACACCATCTTCTTTGAATATCTCACTTTTTACATCATTTTGTACAATATCAGCTACATCATATAATCGTACCAGTTGTGTACTATTTGGAATAAGAACATTAAAATATTCTAAACTTTGTACAATATCTTTATTTTTACTTTGGAAAACAATATCAACTATTCCCTTATCATCATACATCTTTGAGTATGATCCTTTAAAATAATAAGGTCGCAGTTGATCCACTAATGACTGTTCAGTAAAACCTAATTCTTGCCCATATGGATTAATCTTGAATTTGTATTCTACATTTCCAACTAGAGTATCATCAGCGATATTTGACACCCCATTTATTTTAGCTAATTCATTTTTTAGTACATCAACAGCCGTTGCAATCTTATCCTCATTTCCACTAATAGCCATCTCTATATCATGCTTCACTATTCCAGCTCCTGGAACAGTAACATTCAATTCATCAAACTGACCATTCTCTTTAAGTGGTTTGATCACTTCTTGAATCTCGTTAGCAATACTTTGAGCACTTTTTTCTCGAATCATAAATTCCCCATCATATTTAGGAGAAAGATAAGGATTGATATATGTGTCAAATAAATTGATTGGAGCTCTTTCGTGCAAATTTACAAATATTTGGAAATAGAACTCTTCATTTTGCGGTAGTTGTTTCCCATCTAGTTTCATACCAACAACACTACTAATAGAAGCAATATTATCATCAATGCCTATTTTATCCAAAAGCAATTTTTCAATATCAAATACTATTTTGTCAGTTTCTTCAATAGCATGTCCTACACCAATTGAACCAGTGACATAAATTTGAGTAGTATCAAAATCAGGCATAAACTGAAATTTACTATTTTTGATCAATATTGCACTTAAACCAATAATTGTAAAAACCAAAATGGCCAAACTAATATATTTACCTTTGAGCATAAAACTTAATATTTTTAGATAAATAAGCTTATTGTTTTCCCAAAATTGGTTTGATTTTTTTTCATCTGGATTGAGTTTAAGTATCTGTTTTGCATGTAATGGTAAGAAGAAAAATGCTTCAACCAATGAACTCAATAATAAGATTGTGATCATAATTGGTAAAATTTGCATGAACTTACCTGTTTCACCTGTCATCATAAGTATTGGTAAAAATGCAAAGATAGTCGTTGCAGTTGCCGTTAATACTGCTGGGAACATCTCTGTAGCCCCATCAACTGTAGCACTCATCTTATCTTTTCCCATCTCCATATGACGGTAAATATTTTCCCCTACAACAATTGCTTCATCTACCAACATCCCTAATGCAATAAGAGCTCCTAAAAGTGAAAGCATATTAAGACTATAGCCAAACATCTCTGCACCAATAAGACCAATCATAAAACTTGTAGGAATACCTATGGCTACAACAGTTGCAATTCTTGAATTGATAAATAAAAATAATGCCAGGAAAAGTAAACATAGCCCAAAAAGAATATTTGAAACAACAGTATTCAACCTATTTTTAATCCAAACAGAAGTGTCTGTATAAGTATCAAACTTTAAGTCTTGATAGTTTTGTGCTTCTTCACTTAAAATCTGCTTGATCTGTTTTACCAATGCAATGGCATCACCCGTTTCCCCTTTATTGATCCCAATAGAGATATTTGGTTTTCCATTAAAGTGAGATATGTTTTGAGCATCACCTAACACAAAAGAAACATTAGCCACATCTTTTAAATAAAATTTTTTATCTTCTTGTTTGATGATCGCATTTTCTATTTTTGTAATATCTTTTTCACCATTATAAGAGCTCAAGTAATAGTGTCGTCCTAAATCTTTAATAATACCAGCAGGAAAAATAGAACTCATTTGCCCTACACTACTAATTAATAGATTTTTATTTAAACCCAATGCTTCAATTTTTGCTTCATTAAAAGTGATTAAAAGTTCTTTATCTGTATCACCCCAAATAGTAATATCACTCAAATCTTCCAATTGAGAAAGTCTAGCTTTAAGATCGTTTGCTACCTCTAATAATTGTTCTTTCGTTCTATCTCCATAAATAGCAACCGTGATCAATGGAAAATTATGAGTTACTTCTTTAACTGTTGGTTCGTCCATATCAGATGGAAGATCAGATTTTGTTTTGGTTACAATATCTTTTACATCGTCAAGTATATCTGATGATTTTTCTCCACGTTTTAGTTTGATGTTCATTGCAAAATAGCCATTTTTAACCACAGTAGTAATCTCATCAGCTTCACTGAGATTAGCAAGATCATCTTCGATCTTTTCAACAGCCATTTTATCAAGAATATCACTACTAGCCCCGACATACGATCCAGTAATTGAAACCGCATCCATATTGGTTGGAGGGAATATCTCTTTAGGAATTTTCAAATATGAAAATACTGCAACCACCAATAAAAAGAAAATCAACAAATGATTTAATATCGGTTTTCGTAAAGTAAATTCTATTAATGATCGTATCATTTATCTGTTGCCTCTTCTAATCTGTTTAATATCAATGAATCCATAATTTGATTTTTGAATTTCATATCCTCAAGTTGTTGTGATAAAAACCTATTTTCTTCTTTGAGTGAAATATAATGCGCGTAAAGTTTATTGATATCTTTACTTGTATAATATATATTGTTACGCAAATAGATCTTTGGTACAAAAAGTGCTAAAGCTAAAAATAAACCTACAAAAACAAATATCAATGCATTTTTTGAATTCAAATTAATCAAATTTAAATATCCTCATCTTTGAACTTCTACTTCTAGGGTTTCTTTTTATCTCTTCATTTGTAGGAATAATAGGCTTTTTTGTTAAAATTTTTCCTTTTTGATGATTGTTCCCACATTCACATCGATATACTCCGCTAGGGCAAATACATTTTTGAGTCCATTTTTTAAAATAGTTTTTTACTACCCTATCTTCTAGTGAGTGAAAAGAGATAATCGCTACAATACAATCATGCAAATTGGCCTCCTCTATTCTCTCAAATAGTCTTTCCAGTACTCCGATCTCATCATTAACTTCAATTCTAATTGCCTGAAAAGGTAACGTTGCAGGATGCAATTTTCCTTTATGCATTTTAGTTGCTAACAATTGTGCTAATTGCTTAGCACTATGAAATGGTCTATTTTGCACGATCAAAGAAGCAACTTTCTTATATTCTTTAACTTCTCCATACTCTTTTAATATTCTTTCCAATTCATGTTGAGAATAATTATTAACAACTTCACTAGCACTTAAATCTTGATCTTGATTCATACGCATATCAAGTACATCACTTTCAAAACCAAATCCACGTGAGGCTTCATCAAGTTGTAGTGAAGAAACCCCAATATCAGCTAAAATCCCTTTGATTGGATAAGAGCTATATTTATCAATTACGTATTCAAAGTTGCCTTTACTAAATTCAACACGATCTCCAAAAGGCTCTAGTCGTTGTTTACTAAAATTTAATGCTGTATCATCTTGATCATTACAGATCATTTTAATGTTAGGATTGTTTATTAAAATACCTTCTGAATGTCCTGCGTAACCCAGAGTACAATCTATAATATATCCATCTTCAATATCTTTAAAACACTCTATAGTTTCTTCAAATAAAACAGGGATATGTGGTATTTCCATAAAAAGCCTTGATTAATATAATAGTTTGTATAATAGCAAAATAATACAAATTAAAAGATAAATGCAATTATCTTATTAATTATTTAAGGGTTATAAAATGATTGATACCAAGACTTCGAAATTACTTTCAGATGTTTCTTTAGCACTCTTTAGAAAGAATTTTTTTGGTATTTATCATGGTGCAATCTCAGCCAAAGTTGGGCATGACTCTTTTATTATTAATAAAAAACATGCAATATTTGATGAAATAAACGATGATGCACTTTGTGAGCTTTCACTTCAAAAGCAAGATTATCGATGGAATATAGCAAGTATAGAAGCTCTAATACATTATACTATATATAATCATATACATGAAGCAAAATATGTTGCCTTTGGAATGCCACCTTATGCAACTGCATATTCATTAGAACATGATTCAATCAAATTTGAAGATTATTTTGGAGCAACTATTTTTGACGAACTCAAAGTCTATGATCCAAAAGACTTTAAGACATGGTATGAAAGAAATGCTATAGAGATCATAAAATACTTTAAAGAAAATGATACCAATATGATCATTATCAAGGGGATTGGTGTTTATATATACGAAAGAGATATAAATAATTTGATTAAGAAAGTCGCTGTTTTAGAGAATAGTTGTCGTCTTTTAAGCTTAAAATCTGCATTTTAATAATATTTAACCTCACAAGCCCCAAGTTTTAGCTACTTTAAAGGTTATATACTATAAAGTACACATTATTATATTTTTCTACAAGGAGTTCTTAATGAACAAAGCTGAATTTATCGATGCAGTTGCTGCAAAATCTGGTTTATCTAAAAAAGATGCAAAATGTGTTGTTGACGCATCACTAGATACTATTACTGAGACATTAGCTAAGGGAGAGTCAATTAGCTTTATCGGTTTTGGTACATTCTCTACTTCTGCTAGAGCTGCTAGAACTGCAAAAGTTCCTGGTACTGACAAAACTGTTAATGTTCCTGCAACTACTGTTGCAAAATTTAAAGTTGGTAAAGCTTTAAAAGACGCTGTAGCTAAGTAATCACTAAGCTATAATCGATTATAATACCGTCCTGATTTTCAGGACGGTTTTTTTAGTCCTAATTTTCTAGTGCCGCTGTGGTGAAACTGGTAAACACGCCGGATTCAAAATCCGGTGACTTCACGGTCTTGTCGGTTCGAGTCCGACCAGCGGTACCACTTAATAATTGAATAACAATTATTAAGCTACTAGCATCTTGCCTTTTTGCAATATATTAATAACAATTCTATAATCAAGATTAAGTTCATTAGCTATCATATTGAAAGCTTCCATTGCGGTGAGGAATTTGTTTTCTACATTTGGTTTATAGGTTTTTTCCCATAGACTTACCACTTTTGATTCTGACACACTCATGAAATCTCCTTTTAAAGTTTATTTCTTGTAGTTTAGGCCCAAGACAGGCCATCATCATCTTATATAGAAGTAACTTTATTGTCATTTAACAATATCTACTTCAATTTAATTTTGGGGAATTTTAATTATAACACAAAAATATACTTAAGGAAAGCTTTTTTTAAGTAAATTTTAAAATTTATTCCTTACTTGATGATTTGTATGAGTGCAATATAATTGTAAAAATTTATAGTATAAAAAACAACAAAAGTGTTAATAAACTACCTATTATAAATATATCTAAAGCGGTTGTATTTTCTCTTTTCTTCTTAAAAAGACGCCAACTTTTTTTGTTTTCAAGCTCTTTTATATAGTTATACCCATGATAGTATTGTGTTGGTGTGTCTCTAAAGACTGTAGTTTTCATAATCTTTTCCTCCCTCTAAAATAGAGAATAATTAAAAGATCATAAAGAAAGATTGAGTTTTTTGGTAACTCGGCTATCTTTATAATCAAAGACCCGTGGCTTTCCGTCCCTACCTCACAGTAAGTTTGGCTTTAACATTGCTAACAAATAATTTTATGACAACATTTATTAAAGTTTTCTTAACTAATTTAACTAATAAATAGACAACAATAGGTTATGATTGGTGAGTTTTATACATACTCTTCAAAAGTATGTTCTTGACATTTTAAAACTATTTTTTCAATTTGTTCTTTATTTTGTGTAATTTTATAGAACATATCTAATGATATTGTTGGAGCTAATTGCTTTTCAATAATAGAAAACGCTTCATCAATTCCTAAACTTTTTCTGTACGGTCTTTCTTCCATTAGTGCTGTAATAATATCAGAAAATGCCAATACCTTAACACCTTGATTAATATCCTCTCCTTTGAGTGCAAAAGGGTATCCTGTACCATCGATTTTTTCATGGTGGCGTTCTGCCCATGTAACGATATCACTAAACCATTGTGAAGATGTTAGTTCGTTGAGTATTTGTCCTGTATAGTATGGATGTAACTTCATCATATTATACTCATCACCATCGAGCTTATTGTTCTTTTCAATTAAACTTGGATCAATTCCTATTTTACCAATATCATGTAAATATCCTGCAACCATAAGTTTTTTACAATCCTCTTTCGAAAAACCAAATACTTCTCCCAAATAAGATGCCAAATGTGCTACGGTATAAGAATGTGTTAATGTAAATCGACTTCTAAAGTCGATGATTCTAGATATTGTATGTGCAAACTCCATAACATTATCAATAGTAAGTTTATAATCATGAGAAAAATTGATTTTTCTAAATAATTGATCCATAGTCATATTATTGATCTCAATCCAAAAGATATCAGCTTTTGCTACCTCTTCAAATGCTTCAAAAACATCTGGATGAAATATAGTACCAACTTTGTTACGAATTTTTTCAACAACTTCTTCTTTTTGATTTAGAATAAATTTATCAGGATTAATAAAAATATCAACCCTATCAGCAAGATGGATAATAAAACTTGCGAATAAGACTTTATTGTTTTTATTCTTTTCATAATCTTCATAAATAATATGGTGATATTTGATTATAGTGGCGATATTTTGAAATACTCTAAAAGTAGAAAGCATTCTAGCCCCCATCACGCAATGTGGCTTAGGATTTAATACATCTTCTTGAGTAAGCATATCTCTTTCTTGAACAGATAAAGCCCCAATATCGTGTAATGAAGCTGCAATCACCAACTCAGCTAACTCATCATCTGATAGATTCATTTTCTTACCAATATAATGAGAAATAATCGCTACTCTTCGATGATGTGATTTTAACAAATAATTAAAACTATCGATAGCTTTAATAATTGGTACAGCGAGTTCTTTAAGTGTTAAGTCGTTCATAATTTCCTACTTATAATTTTCTTTCTATCTATTAATCCTACAATAAAAATACATATTATACAATTAAATAATTCCTAAAATAAATTAATATCACTACTGACATTATGAATATTTTCTAATTGAAAAAATGTATGCATTACATCACCATGCTCGGTTTTCATCACCGCATCTTTTAAATAACAACTTTCATGAATAAATTCTTGGAACTTTTCTCGCGTTAGAATTTTGGGTAACCCTAAACTCATATTTTTATACCCATTGAGATTGTATTGATGAATAGCTAATCCTGCATACGTATTTAAGAGCTCATTAGTAATATCGCTTTTATAAAGCTCAATTTCTTCTTCGCCTATTGGCTCATCTATCATTGAACTGATCATATAATTAAGAATCGAGTCTTCATAATGTACTGCACATACAATATGTAGATCCCCTTTTATCTCAATATATGTATATTCTTTATCATTTGAAATATGATCCATAAATTCAGTTTTTTCAACTTTTAAATCCAAAGATTGTTCAAAAAATTCCTCTTCCTTATCAAGTAGGATTTTAAAATTATGTAGAGCACTTTGCTTATCTTCAAAAGGTAATTTAAATATAAACTCTGTACCCTCTCCCAGATCTGTATTGATATCCAATTGACCATCTAATTTTGTCAATTCATCCAAAACAGCTGGCATCCCTACGCCTCTACCCGAGATTTCACTAACCTTTTCTGTCGTACTAACATCACTTTTAAATATCATCATATTGATCTCGTTTTCACTTAATTTATTCAATTCTTTTTCATTTAAAAGTTGCATCTCTAAAATCTTTTCGGAGATTTTAAGATGATCGATTCCTTTACCATTATCTTTTATTGTCAATACTAGATAATCATCCTCCAACCTCACAGTTGTTAGAATTGTTCCTTCTTCCTCTTTATTATTTGCCAATCGTTCTTCTGGGGTTTCAATTCCATGATCGATACAATTTTTATATACATGCACTAAAGATTTTAAGAACTTTTTATATTTTGGTGGAACATAAATATCTTTTCCATAAGTTTCTACACATGTACCTTTCAATTTTTTGCCTAATTTATTGGCAAGTTTTTCTATCATTAGATTATAATTCGTTAAATAATGATTGATATTTTCATCTTCAATATGGATCACTATATTTAAAATATTTTGTAATACGATCTTATCGATCATCACATCATTATCTATCATTTGAGCTAATTTGAATTTAAGATCTTTGACCAGATCGTTCTTATGTGCTTTTTTAGATTCTTCAAAAAACTGTACACCTAAAAAATCTTTTAATTCTGCAAATTCATCATGATATATTTCTTTGATCTTTGATACATTAATCAGATCGATAAGAGGGAGACTATTGTAAATATTGTCATTTTCATAATTGTATAAGATATCTTTGATACTTGATTCTAAATCATGGATCACACTTACGGTTTTATTCATTTCATATTGAGCCAATAACCCCTTATATGTATGAAGTGATTTTAATACAATTTTATATTTTTCAATTTCAATCTCTTCTGTTGAGTAAAGATCAACCAAATAGTGTTCAAAATCTTTTAATAATTCTAAAAAATCTTCTTTATCTCTAGCAACCGCTATAACTTTATGGATATTACTTTCTTTGTTAGACAATTCCTGTTCCAATTGTTTACTATTGGAGATATCAGTAAAAATTCCCATTATATAGTTATGCTCTAGCCATTTATATTCTGCAGAAACAATTCTATTATCATCTAAAGTTATTTCTTTAGGAAACAATGTCAATAACATTTCAATTTTACTTTGATCATCTGTACTAAAAATATTTTCCGAACATCTTTGAAAAAGTTTTTTCTCTTTTGTATCAATTGGATATAACGTCATATCAATTGTTTTAGATTCAAATTCATTTTGATCACCAAATAAAGTTAAACATTGCTTTGAATATCCTTTTTGAACAGAAAAGTCTTTATCAAATATAACAATAGCTTCATCAATATTGTCCATAATATCATTGATCTTGTGATTTAATTTCTTTATAATTTTAGTTGCAGTGATATCGTGTTGTATCGAATAATATCCAGTTATTTTACCATTTTCATCAAATTCAGGTTGAATAATCGTTTCTACCCAATATTCACTTCTATCTTTTGTTCTATTTAGTATTTCACCATGCCAAATATTTGCGCTTTTTATCTCTTCCCACATCTGTTCATAAAACTGTAAACTATTTTGAGGATGTCTCACCAGACGGAATGTAGAACCCAATAATTCTTCTTTGGTATATCCACTAATATTTACCAAAGCATCACTAGCATAAATAATATAACCATTTTTATCTGTTCTTGACGCAATAACATTTTGATCATAGTTTTGAAGAGTAAACTGCAATTCTTTATTTAATTCAGTCAATTTTTTAGTATTTTCTTCTTTCATCCTTTCATTCTGCAATACTTGACATACTTTAGTCAATTCTTTTAAAATTGAATCGTAATGTATGGGTTTTAGAATAAAATAGTTGATCCCCAATTCAATCAATTTCATCATATTATGACTATCATTGTGTGCTGAAATTACCATTATCTTTTGATCATTTTGAATTTGTTGGATTTTTTGAATCAATTCAATCCCATTCAGTTTTGGCATCTCAATATCTGTGATCACAATGTCATAATTCCTACCATATTTTTCTATAGATGCTTTATATTTTTCAAATCCCTCTAGACCATTTGATGCTAAATCTACATTTTGAAACAGATTCAATAAAAAACTTGATGTTTGTCTATTAACTTCCAATTCATCCTCAACGAACAATACATTCAAGTATTGTGAAAAGCCATATAAATCTTTAACATTTTCCATCTTACTCACCTACACAATTCAAATGTTGCTTTAATACTAGCACCCACGTAATGTTTACCCTGATACTCAAATTCTTTATTTTCAATTTCCAACGTACCATGATGCCTTTCAGTAATAATCTTATAAGACATCGACATTCCTAGACCTGTTCCTAACTCTTTATGCTTGGTAGTAAAATATGGTTCAAATATTCTATTTTTGATCGATTCATCTATTCCTCCACCATTATCTAAAAATTCTACTTCTATTTTATTACTCTTAATTGGTCTTACAAATATAAAAATATAAGACTCACCAACGTCACATTTTTCGATAATCGCATCCTTGGAATTATTTGTAAAATTAATAAAAGCCTGCATTAATTCATTTTTATTTGCTAAAATTTCATAATCTTTTTGTAAATTCATAATGACTGTGATGTTATGATTTTCCAATGTAGGTTTTACAATTTTAAATGTTTCTTCAACAATATCACTTAGATCAATCCTTAGTAGTGTATGATCCTCTTTGATAAAATTTCTAAAATCATTTATAGTTTGAGACAAATAAATAGCTTGTTCATTGACCACATCAATAAAATCTTGAATCTTTTCTTTTGAAAGTTCTTTCCTCAGTTCCATAGAGATCTTTACATCTGCGGCAGTTGCAGTCATCACTGCTAATGGTTGCCGCCATTGATGCGCTATATTACCAATCATATCTCCCAAGGATGCCATTTTTGATTGCTCCATCAATAACGCATCTTTTCTTTTTGATTCAGTAATATCTCGAGCAGAACCATAAATGTATTGATGATTATCCATTTCAATTATTTTTACCAAAACATCTACATCAATTTTTGAACCATTTTTTGTGATAAATTGTGTTTCAAATCTACTTTCTTTTTTTTGAATAATTTGTTCAATATGATCTTTATTGGTTTGCACAAGTGTAGACCATTGAGACGCATACATTCCTTGCATTTCTTCTTTCTCATAACCTAATATATCGGCAAAGGCTTGACTACAATGAATAGTAATTCCATCTAATGTAGTAATAAAAATTCCATCAACAGAATTATTCAATAATTCTTGAAATTTCATCTTCTCTGATTCAATTTGTTTATTCTTTTTATTTTGTAAATAAAGTAGAAACAATAAAACGAACAATAAAGTTAATCCATATTTTAAAAATTTAAATGTAGGCTCAAATGTATATTCTTTTAATACATATTTTTCTTTAACTATTTTATAAAATTCATTTTTATCCAATATCTCTATAGTTTTATTTAATATGTCAATCAATATTTGATTTTCTTTATTTGTTGCCAATCCATAACTTTTTGAGACGTTAGGAAGTACTTCATTTACTTTAAAAACATCAAATCCATATTTTTGTACTATTCTTTCTGCTTGTAGAGTTGGAACTAATAAAACGCTATTTTTATTTTCTTTAATTTTTTGAATAACTTCATCTAGATTTTCATTTATATGGATTTTTATTTTTGGAAATTTCTTATAAATCAATTGCCTGTCTTTTTGATCCAAAACATAAAAAGTTTTGTCTAAAAATGTTTTTGTCGAGATATCAATTGATGGAACATCAATTGAAGTTACCATTTCATAGTCATCTTTTATAAATATTTTTGTACTCAACATACCATTGAATTGTTTTTCATTGAGCTTGAGAGTACTTATAAAATCACATCTCCAATCCAATGATTCTGAAATCATTAGATCAATTTTACTATAAGGTATTGGTTGTATTTCAATTTTTAAAATTGCAGCAACCTCTTCAAGATATTCTCCCATTAATCCTAAAACTTTTCCATTATGATAATCTTCATAGGGGAACGATCCCTCATTAACACAAATATTGATCTTTTTCTTTTTTGATAGATATTGCTCCTCTTGGATAGTTAATCGAACTACTCTATTAGCTTCATCTTTATTCTGGGCGTAAATAAAATCTTGCATTGCATTTATATTGATTGGGTTTTCCATTTTAAGCGAATATACTGTTGCAATTTGTTTAATCTTCTCTTGATTGATAATTCCAAATCGATGTAGATCACCTGCAAGTTCTTTTAAAACATTCGCTTCATACAATAAGGCATTTTTACTCTTATTTTGTGTGTTATATTTTTTATATATCAATTCAACTGATTCTTCAATATGATTTAAAGCATAAATCCAACCCTGTATTGACGCATGATAAAATCGCTTAACGAGTTCAGGATCAGTATGTAATAATTGATGACTTGTATACAGCATATCTCCATAAAAATCAAACCCATAATCTTTTGGATTTATTACTAAAGCTTCAAAACCCTTTTCTAATAATCTAAATGGCTCATTAGAAACATATCCTGCTACAATATCAGTTTTACCATTGATAAGGTCTTCTATGTCAAAAGTTGGTTTCTTAGCTATATATTCAATATTAGTTAATTCTAAAAGATTTTGAATTGAAATATCACTTCCATCACTCATATTAGTAAGTTCAATCGTTTTATCTTTTAATTTTCTAGGGTGATCGATATTGTTCTTTTTTAGCCCCACTAAAGCTAATGGTGAGTGTTGAAATGCAGCAAACAAGGCAACTATATCTTTACCTTTAAGCCTTTCATAGATTAAAAAAGAATCATCTACGCCAAAATCAAATTTGCCATTTGTTACTAAATCAACAGGATTACCATCTTGCAGTTCGTATATCTTAACATCAATTTTTTCAGCATCATAAAAACCTTTTTCTTTTGCCATATAGTATCCAGCAAATTGAAACTGATGTTTCCATTTTAATTGTAATGAAACCTGATCATTCTTTGCAAATAAACAATTTAAAAGAAGAAGAAAAAGAATTAATACTTTCACAATAAATACCTTTTTTGGATTTCGTAAACTTATTATAAAAAGCAAAAGTGTTTAAAAGTGTCATTTTTAATAAAATCTACAAATCATTTATTAACGGACTTGAAGAGATAGAATCTAATGATTTTGCTATTACTAAAACAATAATTGATCTATCAAAAAATTTGAAACTTGATGTAATAGCTGAAGAGAATTTAGAGAATTTTATTAGTGATTTCAAGTAAATAATTTTTTTAAGAACCAGTAAAATTTGAACGTGTAATAATATCCGAAAGGATTAGTTATGAAAGTATTGATTACTGGATCTACAGGTTATATTGGCAGAAGATTAAAACAAAAACTTTTAAATAAACAAAATATCGATCTTACATTATTAGTTAGAAATAAAAATACACTATCTCCTGAAGCACAAAAACAAGCAAAAATAATTGAAGGGGATACCTTTGATATTCCATCACTTGAAAAAGCACTCGATGGAGTTGATGTTGCTTATTATCTTATCCATTCTTTAAACAAAGAAGACTATAAAAATTTAGACAAAATTTCAGCACAAAATTTTGTAAACACAGCTGAAAAATGTGGTGTTAAAAAAATCATTTACCTTGGTGGATTAGGTGTCAAAGATGAACATACAAGTGAACATTTACTAAGTAGAATAGAGACAGGTGAAATCTTAAGTTCCAATCCAAACGTACAATGTATTTGGATACGAGCTGGAGTGATTATTGGTTCTGGTAGTGCCAGTTTTGAGATTATTAGAAATCTAGTAGAAAAGCTTCCGGTTATGACTACTCCAAAATGGGTATCAACAAAAGCTCAACCAATCGCAATTGATGATGTATTAAATTATTTAGAAAATTCTTTAGAACTCAAAAATGATAAAAGCGTGGTTGTCGATATTGGTAGCGAACCATTAAGCTATGGGGATATGATCTTGCAAACTGCAAAAGTACTTGGTCTTAAAAGATATTTATTAAAAGTTCCCTATATGAGCATCAATATTTCATCATATTGGTTAAACATATTTACTCCAGTACCATTTAGTGTTGCAAAAGCACTAATTGAAGGACTAGAAAGCGAAGTGATTATCCAAAACAATAATGCACAAAAATTCTTTCCACAAATCAAACCAATGGATTATAAGTCTGCTGTATCACAAGCAATAAAAGAAATTGAGGAAAATCAAGTCATAAGTAGATGGAATGACAATGGTGGTCAAGTATGGGACGAAATACATGATAAAGAATTTTCAGATGCCATATTTTATGATAGACAAGAAAAAGAAATCAATCCAGAAAATAAAGAAAAAATCTTTCGCTCATTTACCTCTATTGGTGGTAAAAATGGTTGGTTTGATTTTGATTTCTTATGGGAACTACGTGGAATTATCGACAAACTCTTAGGAGGAGTTGGACTAAATAGAGGAAGAAGAAGCCAATGTGACCTCAGAACTGGTGATTGTCTTGATTTTTGGAAAGTGGTTGATTTGAAACAAAATGAACGACTCCTTTTATTTGCACAAATGAAGATTCCAGGAAAAGCTTGGCTAGAATTTAAAATAAAAGACAATAAGCTTATTCAAACTGCCTATTTCTATCCAAAAGGAGTTTGGGGAAGATTATATTGGTATTCCCTAATACCACTACACTATTTTGTTTTTAGAAATATGATAAATGGGATAATAAAAAATGTATAATACATTATGAAAAAACATGATTACGACAAAATATTATATAGATTAACCAACATTTGGCAACGCCTTCGTGAAGGTGAGATTCTTAGTGTTAAAGAACTTGCAGAAGAATACAATGTAAGTACAAAAACGATCCAACGAGATTTTAATGAGCGACTCATCCACAAGCTTCCCATTGAAAAAATAGGTCATAAATGGAAAGTAATAGATGGACATAACATAGACAAAAACCTCACTTTTGAGGAAGACTTAGTTTTAGATGTACTTAAAGAATTAGCCAATTCAATGGGAAATAGTTTTGGTTCAAAAGCTGGAAACCTTTTTTCAAAACTTCAAAACAGTCATGAAAATCCTATTTTTTCAAAAATTGAAATCGAAGATATCTCTGACAAAACTGACATTATTCAACAATTACAAAATGCTATCATCAATCATCAAGAGATTACATATAATTTTAAAAATAAACAAAGATTGGTACAACCATATAAAATCACAACCTTTGAAGGTTTTTGGTATCTATATGGATATGAAGTCAATTCACAAAAACTCAAAACGTTTTATATCAAAGATATTGACTCATTACAAATTACAGAAAAAAAATTCATCCCACAAGCAAAAGCAATTACTATACTTCAAAATGCTTTAAATATTTGGTTTGAACCCAATTCACAACCTTTTGAAGTAAGATTGGTAGCTAAAGCACCTATTGCTAAATATTTTGAAAGAAGACCATTAAACTCAAATCAACTGATTACAAATAGATATAAAGATGGATCGATAGAATTACTTATTAGTGCATCATGTAATATTGAAGTGATCTATGAGCTTAAAAAGTGGTTGCCATTCCTATTGGTGATTGAACCACAATCAGTGGCTAATGAAATGCTTAAAATCACAAAAGATTTTTTAGAAGACCAGCAACAATATGTCCATTAAAAAAGCCCCACAAATAAATTGTGAGGCTTTTAAAATATTAGTATAAAAATTAACTACAAGGTGTATCAATTGCAGTTGTTACGATTCCACTATTCATAATATTTGGAATCTTCTTGTCAATTTGCGTAGTCAAGGCATCTTTATTTGTTTCACCTGTTCTAATTCTTTCTACTCCACAAACATCTAGCCACCACATCTTACCTGCACCTCGACCTAAATCTTGACAATTTGCTCGGATACATTCCATAGCTAGTTCTCTGTGTTTATCATCAGACACAACAATCTCAATTTTTACTTTCTCAAAAAGGTCAACTGGCTTATTATCACCTTCATTT
>JBNLDA010000023.1:0-18106 GCA_050304095.1 Arcobacteraceae bacterium
TTCCATCTTGAATGTAAGTGCTTAAATTTTCATAAACCCATTCTCTCAGATCATCGGAAGAGTTATAATTCAAAATAACAAACTCAATATTTGGATATTGAATATTGTCTTTTATATTTTTTAAGAAGCTTTTCCTCTTCAAATTCAGGAAATAGTATAGAGATTGTTTTAATTATATGCTTTAATTTTTCAAATTTTTTAGTACTTGTTAGATGAGGATCAACATAAATAGAAAAACCTAGTGTATTAATAGCTAATGGAACACCATTTCTATCTACAATATTTCCTCTCGTACTTGGAATGTAATTTGTTTTTATGTAGTTTCGTTTTGAAAGTTCTTCATAATAAGTATTTGATTTGATACTCAAAAAATAGACTCGTGCCAAAAGTAATATTGTTATAGATATAACTAAAGTTAATATTATCTTCATTCTCATAATAATACTCCAGCAATAGCAATATCAAGAATTGCATTAATAAAAATCATCGCAATAAGTTCCCACTGAACATGTTCACTGGCACTAAACCATATCAATAAACCTAAATAAAATCCGATCAAATGGACAAAATTTCTTACTGTTTCAATAGTAAAAACCTTATCTAAATATGGTATCACTAAATAATATAAAATCAAAGCATAGATCGTTAAAGAAAAGAGTTGTATCCCTTGATTAGCTTCAATAAATAAAAAAGATAATATCACTACAATAAAAGAGAAATAGTATTCTTTATCAAGGGTTTTAACAAATGAGAGAAAAACAATCCCAGCTAAAGTCAATTGAGCAAAGTAAGTTGATGAAATTGCATTAATCAATAATACAAACAACATCAATATTACTATAAAAATAGGATTATCTAATATATCTTTTCTCAAACTTTCTTACACTTATTATTCAAAATTTTTCGATTATAGCAAAAGTGTACCAATGAACTAATAAATATATACTATTTAATTTTCTAATGTTTTTAAATAACTCACTTCATCATAAACACCACATACAATTACTACAATTGTAAATAAAACTATCCATTCCATTTTCTTTTCCTTATCATTGAGATAAAGAAAGTATAAAATATCAAATGGACAATATAATGTCCACTTTTTTAAATTTATGATTTTTTATTAGATTTTTATAGTAAGTGCTATCTCATCACAGATAGGAAAATGTTTGCATCGGATACAATCTGCCCATATTTTATGATCTGGAATAGATTCTTTTTGAATCACTTCAAAACCAAGATATTCAAAAAGTTCTTTATGATATGTAAGCGCCAAAACCTCTTGTAGATTGTACTTTTTACCCTCTTGAACACATTGTTCCACTAATGATGATCCAATTCCTTGCTTTCGATGATCTTTAGAAACGATCAAGCTTCTTATTTCTGCTAAGGTTTGAGAGTATATGTGTAAAGCACAAAAACCTACTATTTTTTCACCCTCTTTTGCTAAAATATATGAACGGATATTTGTGGCCATCTCATCAGCCGTTCTTAAAAGAATATTTCCATTTTCAACATCTGCTTTCACTAAATCTTGCATCTGTTTGATATCTAATACTGTTGGCTTTACAAAAGTGATATCATTCATCATTGATCCCATCAAAAAATAAAAATTGTGCAATTCTATTTTGCAATTGTTCCATCCCTTTTTTCTTTAAATTAGAGATAAAAACACCCTCAGGATATTTATATTTTAATTTTTGAAGATCACTTTGTTTGAGTTTATCAATCTTAGTAAAAGCATTTAAAATGATTTGATCACCTCTTTTAATAAATTTTAAAAACTCATCCACACTTTGATCTATTTCTAATTCTGGATGCCGTGCATCGATCAAATGAACATAAACTCTTAAACTTGCTCTTTGTTCAAGGTAATCAGTCAAATTTTTATGCCAAGCATGTTTCAATGATTTTGAAACCTTTGCATATCCAAATCCAGGAAGGTCTACAAATCTGGCAAATCGATATTGATTTTCTTCTTCATCACTTACTTTGAACTTAATATCAAAATAATTGATCAACTGTGTTTTTCCAGGAGTTGAAGATGATTTAGCCAATCCTTTTCTATTGGTTAACGTGTTCAATAATGAACTTTTTCCTACATTACTTCTTCCTAAAAAAGCAACTTCGGCTACATCTGGACTTGGAGAATCAGCTAAACTTTGAGCTGAAGTGAAAAATTGTGCATCTGTGATTTTCATTAATTTGTCTCTACATCCATGATGAGTCGCACTGGTTTATTTCCAGAACCTTCAACATTTGCATTACCCGTTTTTTGATCCAAATAGATACTTTCTCCCTGCAATACAGTTTTTTCTGTTGTCTCTTCTAAATATCCATTTCCTAAAATTCTATATCGTAAAGATTGTGGCTCATAAGTCACTTTATCTCCATGACCTACATAGACTTTTTGATTACTTTTCAATGTAAATTTTACATTACCAGTTGCAACAATTTTTTCGATCTCTTTTTTTGCATTTGGATCAGTTTTAGGTTTCATATAAAGTACCATTTTATCACATTCTATCACATCACCAGCTCGTGTTATTTTTACATTTTCTGTAAAGATAGTAATATTTTTTGTATCAAAATTCTCAAATTTCATTGCATCTATGACCATTTGTACTTTTTGAGCATAAATGGCCGAATTAAGTATAAAAATCAGTATTAATATTTTTTTCATTGTTTCCTCTATTGTTTACTTTCATTGATTATAAAATGGGGTTTATCAGCCAATATTGTATTATCATTCGTATTAGCATATAAATTTGTACCTGTGAATTCATTTCCATTATACAATGCCCAAAATTTATGTTTATTTTGTGCAATTTTTGTTTTTGTATTATAATTCAATACTTGTGTTTTAAATTGTATAATATCCCCACGATTATATAATACATCTCCAGATAAATTTAATTTATCATTTCGTTTTATTACTTTTTTTGCATTGATGATATCAAGTTCCTTATTTGTATCATTAGTTCGTGTTACGAAATTTGCTTCATACATCTCATCTCTATTTTTAAATCTCAAAGCGGTATCAGCTTTTATGATTTGTGTTACTTCTTTTTCATCCATCGTATACATTATTGCTTCTTCAAATTTGACCAAAGGTAAATTTGCATTTTTTTTCTTTTGATCATCAGATGTAATTGGAAGAGTCATCACAATACCAGCAATAACAAATAAAACAACAAGAAAGATTCTTAAACCCATGCGTTAATAAATTCCTCTTCTATCTCATCATATCGAACAATATATTCTATCATTTCTCGCACTGCTCCATGTCCACCATTTGCTTGACAAACCACGTTTGCAATTTCTTTTACATAATGTGAAGCATCATTAGGAACAAAAGAGATTCCTGCAGCTTTAAGCATTTTATAGTCATTTAGATCATCCCCAATAGCTGCAACTTGTTTCATTGTTAGATTTTCATCATTGAGTATTTGCATCAATACTTCATCTTTATTATGAACTCCTTGATACACATGTGTGATCTTTAAATCTTTGGCTCTTTTTTCTACTATTGTTGAATTTCGTCCAGTAATAATGGCAGCTTTTTTCCCTAATCTTTTTGTCCAAGTTGCAATTGCTAATCCATCTTTAACATCAAAACTCTTTAGTTCTTCGCCATCATTTCCATAAATGATACCACCATCTGTTAAGGTACCATCAATATCCAAAACGATCAATTCGATCATAAAACACCTTTAGTACTTGGTATTCCCAATCTTTCATTTTTAGCTAAAGCTCGTCTTAATGCAACTGCAAAAGCTTTGAATGCTGATTCTAAGATATGGTGTTTATTCTTTCCACGTTCATTGATGATATGACAAGTCAAACCGCTATTCATAACTAATGCATGAAAGAATTCTTCAGCTAATTCCGCATCAAAATTCCCCACTTTTCCAAACATATCAACTTCATATACTAAAAAAGGTCTATTGCTTAAATCTAGTGCGCAAGTAGTTGAAGCTTCATCCATTACCACTGTTGCATTTCCATATCTTTCAACGGCTGAAATTGGGAATATTTCTTTTTTGAGTGCCTGACCAATAACAATTCCACAATCTTCTACACTATGATGATCATCAATATGTAAATCACCCGTACATTTGAGTTGCATATCAATTCCAGAGTGCTTACATAAAGCTTCTAACATATGATCAAAGAAACCAATTCCTGTTTCAATTTTATAGTCTCCACAACCATTTACTTCTAATTGACAACTGATTTGTGTCTCTTTTGTTTCTCTATTTATTTCTGTCATTTTAATCCTTATTCGGCAATTACCATAGCACCATCTAAATCATGTGCATTTTTGAAATCGATCGCTTCATCAACACTTCTAAACCCTGCAACATTGACTCTATTGATTGGTTCACCTAAATATAATCCTTCTCTTATGATCACACGAAGTTCACCATCAATGATCTCTTCAAATTTCTTTTGAGTAATCTTAGCTCCAGCATATCTTCTAAATGCTCCCACTTGAAGCATATATCTTCCCACTGTTGCCACTTCTTCTTTTTCTTCTTGCGTTGTTGCAATTTTAGCATTAAATCCAAGAACTTTTATACGAACTTTTGCCGTACCTTTATTAACCATATCAATGGCACGTGCAGCACTATTGGATAGATCAATGATACGTCCACTTACAAACGGTCCTCTGTCATTGATTCTAACAATGGTTTCTTTTCCATTTTCTTTATTGTATACATGTACCATTGTGTTCATTGGTAACGTCTTATGAGCTGCCGTCATTGCATACATATCATATCGTTCACCATTTGAAGTAAGTTTTGCATGAAAGTTTGGTCCATACCATGAAGCAATTCCATCAAACTCCTCTCCTACATGAGATACTGTTGGATAGTAAGTTTTTCCTGCAATCTTATAAGGACGCATTGTTGCTCTATGCATCGCTTTTGAATTTTTTATCTCTGGATTTGATACAGGCTGATGATCTTGAATCTGATATGATCTATTTGATGAGATATACGATTTAGAACCGCCAAAGCATCCACTGAAAAATATCGCTATTAAACTAAATAAAACTGCTTTTAACATGTTATGCTTCCTCTGGAATAATCAATCTTTGATTTAATTTTAAAAAATTGTTTTTCATATTGTTTCTTTTTTTGATTTTACCATATGGTACCCCGTATTTACGAGAAATCGCACTCAATGTATCCCCTCGTTTTACGATATGTACTTTTATTCCAGAAAGTTTCTTAGGTATTACTTTAGATAATTGAGCAATTTTATGAGGATCAACAGGTAAAACTATGTTTTGTTTTAGTTTTAAATATTTTCCTAATTTATTATACTCTCTAATTAAAGCAATTGGTACACTATAATGCTTCGAGATACCAATTAAAGTATCACCTTTTCGAACCTGATGAAATGCAAATTGTACCTCTTTTATATTATCTTTTTCCATATTGAAAGATGCTACTTTTTCATATGGAATATACAAATTATAAGAAGATTTATTCGCAGGAATGATATCTTGTTTGATATGCATATTCAAATGCTTTAATTCTTCATAATCAATATTAATGGCTTTTGCTATATCTCTTAAACTTGTATTAATATCTAATTTAACAACATTGACTGCTGAATGAATTCCACTATTCATAATATGATCTTTTTCATTTACAAAAAGATAATTTCTATTACTCATCATTGCTAAAGAGATGATCTTTCTTAGATATCTTCTAGTTTCAGCAGGAAGATATTGTCTATCTAGATTTTCTTGTTCTCTTAATAAATATTCTAAGTCTGGTTTAATTCCCCAAGTCTTTAATTCTTTATATGCTTTGTAAACAGGTGAAAATCCTGATCTTCGTTGAATATATTTTGATATAATGTTTCTATAATCTCTTATTTTTTTACTATTTTTTTCTTCTGGATGCTGCTCTACATATATATCTAATATCGCTCTACTAATTGCTTCAATTACTCGACCTTGACCACAGTTGTATGCAAATGTAGCCAAATACCAATCTCCAAACATATCATGTAGTTTATTTAAATACTTTGCAGCAGCAGTAGTAGATTTAACAACATCAAGTCTCTCATCCACATAAAGATCATTTTTTAATCCATAGACTTTACCAGTACTTGGTATAAATTGCCATATCCCTTTAGCTCCTGCCCATGATTTTGTTCTTGATTCAAAATGAGATTCTGCCATTGCCATAAATAAAAATGTGTCAGGAATATTATGTTCTTTCAAAACATATTTAATCTGAGGAATTAAAATATCAGCTTTTTCAAACTTTTCTACATAATATTTTTTAGATTTATCAAGCATTCTTGCATAAATTTGTTGTAACTCTTCATCTTTTAAGAATGTACTTTCTATATCCAAATCCATAAGGACTTTTTCATCAAGGTCATTGAAAGTTGCTTCTGAAACCAAAGCGAAAGAAAAACTAAATGAAAGAAAAACGACAAGTAGTATTTTAAGCAATAATAATCCTTATTAAAATAAGGATTATTTTATCGAAATTTAACTAGCAAACTCTTTAAATAAGGTTTTTGCATTCTTTGTAGTGAAGTTTTCAACTTCTTCAACAGAAGTTTCAAGGAGTTCTGCAATTTTTTGTGCTACATGAACTGTATAATATGGCTCATTTCTTGTTCCTCTATGGGGATGAGGCGTCAGATATGGGGCATCTGTTTCAATGATTATTTTTTCTTGGGGAATTTTAGGTAATACTTGCACCAATTTACGTGCATTTTTAAATGTCAAAACCCCACCAATTCCAAAATAAAAATTTTGTTTAGCTAATGATAGTAATTGTTCATCTGCATTATAGCAATGCAATACTCCACCAACATTTCCAGCATCATGATCCAATAACAATTGTTTAGAATCATTACTTGCATCTCGTATGTGTATGATCAAGGGTTTTTGAACTTTTTTGCAAATTCAATTTGAGTAATAAAAACTTCTTTTTGGAGTTGTATTTCTAGACGTTTTTCCTCTTCATCTTCAGGAAGTCTATAATAATCCAAACCACATTCACCAACAGCAATGCACTTTGGATGATTGATATATTCTTCTAAAACACATAAATCTAATTGGTCTGCATGATAAGGATGAATACCAGCAGCGAAATAGATATTTTCATATTTTTCAGCTAATTCTTTGGCTCGTGGAAGATCATTGATATCTGCACCAGGAATCAAAAACCCATTTACTTCATGATCTTGAGCTCTGTTGATAACCTCTTGGATATCATCAAAATATTGTTTGTCATCGAGATGACAATGTGTATCAATAATTATGACAACAACCTTTTATTTACTAGATTGATTATTCCATTCAATTGATCAATATCTTCTCTTTTTATCCAAGCATCAATACCAAAGTTTTTAAATGCATCATAATCACTTTCGTCATCAATTACAGCAATTGAGACAAATTTATCTTTACATGCATCATGCTTTTTTTCTTCATAATCAAAGATCGTATTGATATCTAAAATAGCTATATCGCAGCCTTGTGCTGGATATCCACTATGAAAGTTGTGTACTTCATGAGCACTATCAATCACACTTTCATCAATCTTTTCGTCAAACAAAACAATATTCATATTGATCCTTTATTGAGTATAAAATAAATTATACTTGAAATATTATTAATGCAATATTATTACAGAATATACCTTGCAGTATCCTCATCTTCTACAATATCTTCCAATTTCTCATGAACTAGCTCTTTTGTTATTGTAATTTTTTCGCCACTCATTTCATCAGCATTGAAACTAATATCTTCTAATACTTTTTCAATAACTGTATGCAATCTTCTTGCACCAATATCTTCAGCTTTTTCATTTGCACTTACACTTAATTTAGCCAATGAACGAATTGCCTCGTCATCAAATTCCAATTCAACTTCTTCAACACCTAACATTGCTTGATATTGTTTGAGTAAAGAATTTTTCGTATTTGTTAAAATCTTATAGAGATCTTCCTCTTTTAATGAGCTTAAATTAACTCTTAATGGAAATCTTCCTTGAAGTTCCGGAAGTAAATCACTAGGTTTACTTACATGAAATGCCCCTGCAGCAATAAATAGAATATGATCTGTTTTAATCTGACCAAATTTTGTATGCACACTACTTCCCTCTACAATTGGTAAAAGGTCTCTTTGTACGCCCTCTTTACTTGGATCAGAATTCCTTCCATCTTTTCCTGCTGCAATCTTATCGATCTCATCAAGAAAGATGATCCCACCATCTTGAGCTCGATTGAGTGCCTCAATCTGAATTGATTCATGATCAAGAAGTTTTTCACTTGCTTCACTTCTTAAAAGTACTTTTGCATCTTTGATTTTCACTTCTTTTTTAATTTTATCTTTATTCAAACTGCCCATCATTTTATTCAAACTTTCTTGAACAGCACTCATATCCATAGGAAGATTACTATCGATGATCTCTACTTTTGTTCTTTTTGGAAGCTCAATTTCTATCTTCTTATCATCTAAATCACCATTAACTACTTTTTCTTCCATTTTGTTGTATGTTTTGATAAAAGATTCTTGAGCTGATTCACTAGCACCTTGAGGTAATGAAGGGACAAGTATTTCAACTATCTGTCTTGTTACTTCAGTTTCAATCTCTTTTTCAATTTTCTGTTCATATTCTTTAGTCACTAGGCTTACTGCTTCATACACTAGATCTCGAACCATTGATTCTACATCTCGACCAACATAACCCACTTCCGTAAATTTTGATGCTTCTACTTTTATGAATGGCAAGTTCATCATTTTTGCAAGTCGTCTTGCGATTTCTGTTTTACCAACTCCAGTACTTCCTATCATCAAAATATTTTTTGGTACGATTTCCTCTTGCAATTCTTTGTCTAATTGCATTCTTCGATATCTGTTTCTCAATGCTAAAGCAATTGTTTTTTTTGCATCATTTTGCCCAATAACATAGTCATCTAAATAAGCTACAATCTGTTTTGGTGTCATATCCATAAATTATTATTCCTCATCAAGTGTTAATATTCTAATATTTTGATTTGTATAGATGCATAATTCCCCTGCAGTCATTAATGCTTCTTGAACAAGTTCTTTTGGCTTTAAAGTTGAATGTCTATCAAGAGCCCTTGCAGCACTAATAGCATAATTACCACCACTTCCAATAGCTGCAATTTTTCCATCTTCAGGCTCAACAACATCCCCTGTTCCACTTAAAATAAAGATATGCTCTTTATTAAGAACCAACATCATTGCTTCAAGTCTTCGTAACATCTTGTCTTTTCGCCATGCTTTTGAGAAGTTTACCACTGCTTTAAGAAGATCACCTTTGGTTGTTTCTAGGTGTTCTTCAAACATGTCAAATAAATTAAATGCATCAGCTGTACTTCCAGCAAATCCAGTAAGCACTTGATTTTTATAAAGTTTTCGAATTTTTACTGCATTGTTTTTCAATACTGTATCACCAAAAGTTACTTGACCATCTCCACCAATTACAGCTTCTCCATCAGCTTTGTATGCAAGTATCGTTGTAGCTTCAAACATTTTATTCGATTCCTACAACATCAACTTTAGCTGTAGCACTAATAGCATGACCTAATTTACAATCAGCATTGAATATCCCTGGAGTTTTGATTTTAGTTTCTAAATGGATTGCTTTTTTATCAAGTTCTATTCCATCTTCTGCCATAACCTCACTAATCTCTTTATTTGTTACACTTCCAATCAAATGACCATTTGCTCCAACTTTATGACGTACTGTGAATTTTGAAGCTTCAATTTGTGCTTTTATTTTATTAGCAACTTCAATTTCTGCATCAATTTTTGCTTGAATTTCAGCTTGTTCTTTTGCCCAATCTTCCAATACTTCTGCTGTTGCATGTTTTGCAAAACCTTTTCCTATTAAAAAGTTTTTCCCATATCCATCTTTAACTTCTTTAACTTCACCAGTTTTACCTAAACTTTTTACATCTTTGATTAATAATACTTTCATGTTCTTTCTCCTGTATAACCTATTATTCCTACACTCATATTAGAAACTTTTTTAAATCCCATATCTTTCATGATCGCTTGATATACTAAACTTCTATTTGAAGCCCTACAATACAAAATGATATTCTCGTCTTTACATTCTTGCAATTTTCGTATATCAAACAAAAACGAAGAAGTCGGGATCAAATAATCTGTCCCAACGATATGACAATCATCATATTCATATTGTTCTCGCACATCAACAAGAAGAAAAGCTATTTTTCCATCCTTTCTATCTTGCAATAATTGTGCTACTTCATGAGGAGGAATTTGATCTTTTAATTCCATTGTTATCCTTATTAAGCTGATAATTGTATCTAAAATTTACTCACACTTATCTTACTTGCTTTTGATTACACTATCTTTAAAAAAATTTGTTGAATCTATTTTAAAATTAATTTTGTAGGATTGTTGTTTTATAAAATAAAATATTATATAATAACGTTTATTTTCTAAGGTTTATTATGAAATTTATAGTTTTTTTGCTTTCTAAACTTGATTTTCTCATTACCTTTCTATTTATTTTTGGTATAATTACATTCTCATTATATCTACTTATATTTGCATATAATTAAATTTTTTACAAGAGAAATTATGAACAAAAACACACTAAGAATACTGTTATTATTAATATTTGCCATTATTGGGTATTTACAACTTTCTTTTGATATTAGTAACCCTCTAATAAACAACAAATCTTCAATTTCACAAGCATATAGCTCTCAAAAAAGCAATGTACAAGTACAAGAGAGTGGGAAAGTGATCAAATTACTTAAAGATGATCTTCAAGGTTCACGCCATCAAAAATTTATTGTCAAACTTGACAATGGTCAAACAATATTGATGAGTCATAATATTGATCTATCCCCACGTATAAATAATCTAAATGTTGGTGATACTATTGAGTTTTGTGGAGAATATGAATACAACTCAAAAGGTGGTGTGGTACATTGGACACACAAAGACCCGCGAAATCAACATCCACATGGCTGGATCAAACACAATGGAAAGATTTACGAGTAACTATTTTATACCGTAAACTTTTGATCTTTTGAGTATTGTTTTTGCCCAAACAAAATGAGCACTTGGTTCACACATTTTATCTTCAAATCTAAAAATTGCTTCATTTGTCTTATCTAATATTTGATTCGCTTCATCAAATTCTTTTTGAGTTACTTTATACACTTCATTACAGATTTTTGCTTGATTTGGATGGATCATTGTTTTTCCAAAAAAACCCTCTTTGATATCTCTTTGTACTTCTTGTCTAAAGAACTCTAGATTTTGAAGACAGTTATAAACAGGTGCACTTAGATTGAATCCAAATGGTTTAAATATACTTAATAGTTCAGCAAAAATTTTTGAACTAATGTGAAAATCATGAATAGATTCATCGCACTCTTTTTTGATTGAAAGAGCTTTAAACATATCCTCTCCACCAATTCTTAATGTGATAATATTTTCTTTATATGGTAGCAAGAAGTCTCGTATCTGTTTTAATTTTTGATAATCAAACATATCAGTTGATTCAATCACTGGCATGATATAAAATTCTTTATGAGCCAATACTTCAAAATATTGATTCATATTTTGCGTACCAAATTTCGCTAAAGCAAAACCATCAATTTTATTTATATTTTCTAATTGTAGAATCTGTTGAAAATTTTCAATATTTCTAGGACGAATAAAAACTTTTACTTTACTAGTTTCATATTCATTTAAAAACTTTTGAACATTTTGCAATGCAAATTCGACTTGATCCTCTTTGATAGCATCTTCAAAACAAAAGACCACTGAAGTGATCTCAGGAAATTTTTCACCACTTGCTATTGAATATAAATTTTTATTTATTGAGGGAGTATAAAGTGTTGCTCCCAAATCAATATAGTCAAATTGTCTCAAATTTTTGCCTCAAGTAGTTTCTTCCAAACTTTTTTTGGCTTGTGATTATCAGGGATATCCAGTACTACCTTTTTTTCATTTCGTATAAATTTTCTATACATAAAAATAAACATCGAAACTCTGTAATTTTTTATACAATGAATAAATACTTTTTTGTTTTGTTGTTCACACATTTGCAATGTTGCGCAAAATAATTTCAGGTTTTCAAGTGTTGGAGCTTCCCAAACTACAGGAATATGAATATAGTTCATTCCATTTTTAGTGACAATTTTATCTTCTTCTTTAAGTGCTCCACGATTGTGCATCGCTAGGTTGATTACCACATCATAGCCATTTTGTGCAATTGTTTTAAACTGCTTTTTGGTTGGTTGTCCTGAAGTTGCTATCTGATCATTTATTTTTCTATAATTCACTATCTTGTTCATAACTTACTCCAAAGCTTTTATAACTGCTTGTTGGGCATGAATCAATGTCGTATCATAAACTTGAACACTTACATCTTCTTTTGATAGAAGCATTCCAATTTCAGTACACCCTAAAATAATTCCTTCAATACCCTCTTTTACCATATTTTCTATGATATTGATATAGTGTTGTTTTGATTGTTCTTTGGTAATACCAAGACATAATTCATTATAAATCACATCGTGAATGATCTTTCTTTCATCTTCTTGAGGTATCACTACTTCTAAACCATGTTCAATGAGTCTTTGTTTGTAAAAGTCTTGTTCCATAGTAAATGCCGTACCCAATAGCCCTACTTTTTTTATCCCATCATCAAGTAATGCTTGAGCTGTAGCATCAGCGATATGAAGTATTGGCATAGAAATATTTTGCTTGATTTGTGGAACAACTTTGTGCATAGTATTGGTACAAATAACAAGAAAATCTGCTCCTGCATTTTGCACGTTTATTGCAGCATTTGAAAGTATTTTGGCTGTGCCATCCCAATCACCTTGGTGTTGTAAAACTTCTATTGGCTCAAAATCTACACTTACCATAGCTATTTTCGCACTATGTAATTTTCCAAGCTTCTGTTTTACACCTTCATTAATAAGTTTGTAGTATTGTACTGTACTTTCCCAACTCATACCACCAAGTAGACCAATGGTTTTCATCATACCCTTTCATTATTTAAAAACATTTTTTGGATAAAACATTCTCAATAAAATCAATAATAAAAAAAGTATACTATAAGTGATTAAAGAAAACTCTAAATTAAATAAAAAAACTGTAATCAAATAGACTACCAATACAAGTAATGCCCAAAATGACATTAAAAACAATGCTATAAACCCTATACGAATGAGTGTTCCAATTGCATTTGTGCTCATGATAACTCCTTTATTATAGCTTCAATTTGGCGTCTGTGAATAAAGGTATGCATATACATAAATACACTCCAATCATAATTATTAAATGTAGTAAACCATGGATGAGCTTTGGTCATTTTGGATTGCTTTTTGGGAAGATTTTCTATAAAAGCAAAATAACTATAATAAAACTTCAAAAAATCATGAATCTGATCTAGTTTGTTTTCTTTTGGTTTTACGGCTTCTATTTTTATAGGCATTGGGATATCTTGTTCATCTGACAATTTTTGAATCACCATTTGCACAGCCTTTCCAGCTATAACTAAATGCTCTAATACAAGATTGATAGAAAATTGTCTAGTGTCATCTTCTATGGCAAAAGTTCTATCAATAAGCACTTTTTGAGTACATTTTTCTCTAGGAATTTGTGACACTAATTGTTCAATAATCTTTATCTCTCTTTTTAAAACCCATAAGGCCAAATTCCAAGTAAAAAGAATCCTCACCATTGGAACTAAAAAATTTTTGATACCTAATCTTTCTTGCTCTGGAAGTCCTGATCCAGGAGGTGCTAACTTCATCTTTTCTCCTTTTGTTTAAACAATTGTAATATGATAAAAATAAATTCAACCTTAATTTTAGAGTATTTACTCTAATTATTAAAGTAAAAGCTCTAATCATATATAATAAGCCTATGAAAAATAAAAGTTCCTCAACCAAAGAAAAGATCAAACTCACTGCAAGAATACTTTTTAATGAAGGTGACACCTCTACAATTACCACCAATCATATAGCAAAAAAAGCGAATATAAGCCCTGGAAATCTATACTATCACTACAAAAACAAAGAACAAATCATTATAGAGATATATCAAGATATGTCAGCACATTTTGAATCAATCAATGGTTTTGAAAGAATCGCATTAGCAAAAAATCCGCTTCGAGAGTTTTCGCTGGTGTTTGATGACTATGGAAAAATGTTTTGGGAATATCGTTTTTTGGTGAGAGATATTTCAACTTTATTGGTAATTTATCCTGAATTAAAAGAACTCTTTATATCCAATCAAACAAAACGAATTGAACAAATAAAAAGTTTGTATTTGTTTTTTATGGATCAAGGAATTATCGAAGGAATCGATCCAGACACTTTGGAACTGCGAGCCAAACTGAATTGGTTTGTTTCTAGTTATTGGCATTTGTTTACTTCTATAAGCCAAGAGATCACACATGAATCAATTGGACAAACCAAACAGATTATCTTCCAATTTCAACTGATGCCATTTTTGACTCCTAAAGGCAAAGAGATGTTGCCACAAGAATTTAAGATTTAATAAAACCTATTTTATCACTCTTTGAATCATCTTTTGCCATCAATTGGTTGAGTATATCAATTATTTGTTGATCTCTCTTTTCCCCATTAATGACTCTCGCCTCTATTTCTTCTATTTTTTTAGCCAATTCCTCATAAGTGAGTGCAAATCTTCTTAATGCTGTGAATGTTCTCATAATCTGTTTTGTAATCTGTACTGCAATTTGGCTATTTATCACTGTAGCTAGCATATAAACACCTTGCTCAGTGAAGACGTGGGGATTATTTCTTGTCATTATAATTTTTGTGGTGCCAATTTGGCACCGCAAATTTTCAAATTCATTCTCGGTTAATTGAAACATAAAATCAACTTCGTCAAATCTTTCAAAATTTCTTTTAACTTGTCTATTCAAATACTTTGTTTCTACATTATAAAGTTCTGCTAAATCACTATCTAACATTACTTTTTGTTCTCGTATTTCAAATATTTTTGAATTGATATTTTCTAGTGCTAAATTTTGCATTATGATACTCCAATTTTAAAATTGAAGTATCTTAACAAAAAAATCAAATTTAAATTAAAAGTATTGCACTATGTAATGTTTTTTATTATTTATATTTAATATTGAAGTGATTGGAAGAGTTATCGTTATCACCTGACCCCTATTTCGTAAGGTGGCAACTGACCCCTATTACGTATATTACGAGAGAAAACTACTTTAAGGTTGAGCCTATCTCCTTTTTACTTAATTTTTTAATTTTAATTTACTTACTATTTATTAAATCATCTGTTTTAAATAAAACAAATTTTCCCATACATTGCTTATTTTGCCAAAATCCAGTAATTGTATCGTTTGTTTGTAATGTTCCTGTTAAGTATAGTTCATTTATGTCATATCCAGTAAAAAATACACCGTATTTATTTTTATACACATTAATTTTAAATTTTGGATTATATGATTGTTTCTCAGTCAATATCTTTCCATAGCTTTTATCATTGTTTAATACTATTTCAATATTAAAACTTTTACATTTATTATGCACATTCATAGTATATGTTTTGCTTTTTGTTTCAGTATTAATTATTTCACCAAAATAATTTCCATTTGTTGTATTAAAAGTCATAATTGTTTCAATTGATTTTTGAATGTGATTTTTATTCAGAATATCAAAAAAACAGTCTATATTATTATTGAGACTAATGATATCTTTTTGTTTTGGGTCATATGAATTTGTAGTAATATATTTTTCATTAGCACACCAATGAAAATTTAAATCTTTTGTTTTAATTAATTTACATGAATTATATTTTTGGATACTATCAGATGCAGAATTACTATAGTTATATGTCATTCTACCATTTGCACTTTTTGAGTCTAAATCTAAGTGTGTATAAACAAATTCTTTACAAACGTCTTCTGATAAATATTTTGTTATAGTTTGAGTAGTTTTATAATTTGAAGGATTTCCAAATGTAGAAACATTTACAATATTTTTAACAGTGTATTTAATTTCATCTTTGAACATTAAGTGAGCTTCTTTATTTGATTCAGAATTATTAATATATAATGACTTAGTACAGCCATTTAGTAGTATACTTAAAATTGCTATCCATAAAAGGTGTATAAATTTCATCTAAATATCCTTTTGTAAAACTATATGTTATCCCTACTGCTCTTAAAATATTCTGATTAATTTTTTCGTTAATTTGAAAAATAAGTGCAATTTTTTAAAATAGTTAATAATATGCCATCTTAATAATAGCACATGAAATAATGGCAATACTGGGTAATGCGCAGAGAAAGGAGAATTGAAAAAGTATGAAAAAGTAGCCTATCACCTTTATCCTAAATTTAATATTTAAAAATATAGACCTATAGCGTTTAAAATGAGCCGATGAATTGCCGCAGGGCAATTTATTGGCTTCTCTAATTTGTTATAAGTCATTTGTTAATTTTATCTTTAATTTCTTCAATACTATATGAAGGTTTGCGTTTATGTAGCATTGCATGACAATTTGGACAAACTGGTCTTAAATCTTCAATTGGATTGATTTTATATTTTTCATCTATTTCAGATAAAGGCTTTATATGATGGACATGAATAAAACCTTTTCCTAAATCTCCATATACTGCTTCAAAATCAAAATTACAAATAGAGCATTTTACACCATAATGCTCTATACACTCTTGTCTTGCTTGTGAGCTTCGTTCATAAGCATTGACTATAATTTGTTTTTTTGTACCTTCAAATAAATCTTTATCTTCAATTTCATCAGGATAAATTATTTCAATTTTTTCTTTATTCAATAATTTTCGTGCTTTTTCTTTTATAGATTTATCAAGTTTTTTTGAGTTTAGAATATTTTGCAGAGCTTGTATTTCTAAATTCTTGATAAAAATTTGTCTTCCATCACTTGCTTTTGTATCACATGATGCAGGAGATAAATTTTCTTTTTTTAACTCATTGATTAATGATTGCCTATCAATATTAAAATCTTGAAATAGTTCATAATAATCTATAAAGCATTTTTTACCAACAGATCGTAAATAATCATCAACTGTCATACACGTAGCCTTTTACTTATAACTATTTATTCAATCTACATTATATATAAACTACCCATAAAATCACTTAATATATTATCATTTAAAATATATGTATATCAAGATTAATAATTCCCTATTTATCGTATTTTTATAAAAAATAATGAAAATAGCACCAATTATCATACAATTTTGATGTTAAGTTATTGGATATATTTTCAATATCTTATCATTATGTATAGTTATTTGTACAAAATCTTAATAATTTAGCAAAATGTTAAATATATCAAATAATTTTTTCTACTAGACTTTGTATCCTTTTCAATCCCTTTACTACATCTTCTTTTTTACAATAACTAAAATTAAATCGTATCTCATCACAAGCAGCATTATCTATATAAAATTCGCTTCCAGGTACATACACTACCTTTTGTTTGAGTGCTTCATACACTAGATCGTATGTATTGATATTTGGCAGTCTTCCATAGATGAACATTCCCCCTTGTGGTTTCTCATACTCAAACTGAGGCAAATACTCATCCAAACTTTGAGTGAAAAATTCCATTTTATTTTTATACTCTTTTCGCAAGTTTTTTAAATGAGTTTCATATCTATTTTCATCACTTAGATACTCATCTAATATACATTGAGAAATTCCGCTAGAGTGTAGATCGATAGTCTCTTTTATCTTCAAAAGTTTATTGATGATATCTTCATTGGCTCGTATCCACCCTATTCTCAATGCTGGACTTAATGTCTTTGAAAATGATCCTAGATGTAAACTATTATCTGGTATATCTTTACTTATACTTTGCGATTTTTGCTCAAAATAAAGTTCACTATAGGGAGCATCTTCTATGATATATCCACCATTTTTTTGTACGATCTTTGCAATTGATTCTCTTTTTTCTTGAGTATAGAGTGAGCCTTTTGGGTTTTGAAAATCAGGTATAAGATATGCTAATTGAGTATCTTGATATTGCTCTTCAAATGCTTTCATATCTATT
>JBNLDA010000024.1:0-17668 GCA_050304095.1 Arcobacteraceae bacterium
AAAAAGTGATATATGAGTGAATTAAATCCTATAAGGATCACGATCGTCACAAAGGCAAACCAAAAAAGTAGATTGGTCTTAATACTTTTAAATCTCAATTTTATATCCTAATCCACGTGAACTTTTAATAAGCTCTTTTCCTATTTTTTTTCTCAAATGATAAATAGTCACTTGAATAACATTACTATTGATATATTCTTCATCATTCCATAATTGATTTTCTATCATTGCATTTGATACTGGAGCATTTTTATTTTTAACCAAGAACATCAATAGCTCATACTCTTTTTGAGTCAATTCTAATTTTTCTCCAGCTTTAGAAACTGATTTTGTATCGATATCTATTATTATATCATCAATAGTAATAGTATTTGAACCTATTGAAGCAGATCGTCTATACAGAGCTTGAACTCTTGCGTGTAGTTCTTTAAAGCTAAATGGTTTACTGAGATAATCATCAGCACCACTTACTAGCCCCTGTACTCTATCATCTACTTCCCCTTTGGCTGTAAGCATTATGATTGGTGTAGTGATATTTTTTTTACGTAATGCTTCTACTACTTCCACGCCACTTTTTTGGGGAAGCATCCAATCACTAACGATCACATCATAAGAGTTTATACTAGCTAAGTATTCACCATCTTCACCATCAGTTGCGGTATCAATAACATATCCTTCCTCTTCAAAGCCTCGTTTTAAAAAAGAAAGAATATTTTCATCATCTTCAATAAGTAATAATTTCATAAGGACTATTCTACAATACTATATTTTAAACTCTCTCCTGCATACATCGGCACTACTTTTTGTGTTGTATTTTCATAGATACTAGGAACTGTGAACTCTTTTTTCTCTAAAGTAATCGTTTTATTTGGCACCTCAATATCATATATATTTTGAGCGTTTCCACTCACAAATGCTTGAAGAGTATCTAAACAACCATTCTCTTCGAACAGTTGTGCTAATACTTGCAAAGCAATTGGTGCAGTAAAAACTCCAGCAGCACATCCACAAGATTCTTTAGCATGTTGTGGATGAGGAGCAGAATCACTTCCAAACATCACTTTAGGATGAGCTTCAAGTGCAACTTTCAATAGTGCTTCTTTATCATGTGGTCGTTTTGCTATTGGTTTACAAAACAAATGAGGCTGTAACATTCCTCCTGCTACATCATCAAGTGTAATCAATAAATGGTGTAATGTGATCGTTGCATAAAGGTTTTCATATTTATCAAGTATGTCTACACTATCTTTAGTGGTAATATGTTCCATAATAATCTTTAAGTTTGGAAAATTTTGTGCTAATGCTTCATAAATTGGAACAAACTCTTTTTCTCTATCCATTACAAATCCATTCGTTTCTCCATGAATACACAATGGAATATTCAATTCACTCATTGCTTCTAGTGTTGGTCGAAGTTGTTCAACATCGATCACACTTACTCCCCCTTCAGAATTTGTTGTAATTCCTGCAGGATATAACTTAATGGCTGTGATTTCATCTTTAACCTCAGCCAAAAACTCTTTTGAATAAGGTTTGAAAAATAGTGTCATATAAGGAGTAAAGCTATCACTACCAATTGCATCCAAAATTCTATTTTTATATGCAATAACTGCTTCTTTAGTATCCACTGGTGGAACAAGATTTGGCATAATTATTGCTCCAGCAAAGGTGTGGCTTGTTAATGGGGCAACAAGCTGTAACATATCATTGTCTCTTAAGTGTAAATGCATATCAAGTGGTTGATTGATTGTAATGGTACTCATAAATTTTTCCTTTTTTTATTGATTGTATTATATCCAATGAGCTATAAAGAGTTTATCAAAACTATTGTTGTATACTAAATAATCAAAATGTTATAGGAAAAAATATGCACGAAAATTTTATCGCACAATCAGCCGTACTCAAGGAAGCTTATAATTCAGCTATGATCTTACAAAACCTTAAAGTTCATGCACTTATCTATGGACAATCTGGGGTTGGTAAAAAAACATTAGCTATGCAAATCGATCCAAATGCACTTTTATTTGAAGCACGTGATCTACAAGAAGAGATAGAATACAATAAAACTTTTGAGACTACTGAAACCATCATCGTACGTAATATTGAAGAATTTAGCAATGTAGAGATTATATTGGAGTGGCTCAATACCCAAAATGTAAGAATGGTAGGCCTCACTTCAAAAGAAGCGATCCATCCAAAACTAGCAGAGCTTTTCACCATAACAATTGAAATTCCACCATTAAAACAAAGAGAAGAAGATATAAGACAGCTTGCAAATAAATTTTCTAAAGAAGCAGCAGCAATTTTAGATGTGGATGAAGAGAACAAACCAAAAAGATTGATCATCAATACGACCAATAATGCACACAGCCTAAGAAAATCTATCTATTTTTCTTATCTCTTTGAATCAATTGGAGAAAATGAGATCATGATGTTACTTGAAAACTACTTCCTTGAACATTTTGATGGTGAGAATTCATATAGAGACTTTTTATATTTATTTGAAGCTCCATTATTAAAAGCTTCTCAAAAAAAATATAAAAGCCAATTACAAATGTCAAAATATTTGGGATTGAATAGAATCACACTAAGAAAAAAATTAGAACAACATAAAGATTTAATTTAAAGGCATCCTTAAATGATAGAAAATTTACGTATTGAGATAGAGCACCTCATCGAGCAACAAGCAAGTGATTTCGAGATCTCAAAACTCTTTAAAAAAACGATCAAAGAATATTTAAACAACCTTGATGAAACATTCAAACAAACACAAGGGAAAGATTTCTTTGTAAAACACACAAAAAATATTGATCAAATATTACAACTTATCTATAAATATATGCTAAGAAAATATTTTGGTATTTATCAACCTATGAGTGGATCTGTTCCTATTACACTTGTAGCGCTTGGAAGTTATGGTAGAGAGCAATTATGTGTTTATAGTGATATTGATCTTATGCTTTTATACAGAGATATCCCTGGATACAATATAAAACCTATTCTAGAAGAGTTTTTGACTCTAGCATGGGATGCAGGACTCAAACTTGGTCACAGAGTACATGAGATCGAAGAGGTATTTGATGCAGTACAAACAGATATCACTATCAAAACTTCGATAATCGAATCAAGAATGATCTATGGATCAAAACATCTTTGGTTTGAGTTTGAAAAAGTTTTAGGTCGAATCCGTCATCACAAACAAAAAGAGTTTATCCTTGAAAAACTTGAAGAACATAAGCAACGATTGCTTAAACATCCTTTATCTATGGAACCAAACATCAAAGATGGTTTTGGAGGGATGCGTGAGACAAATTTGATCTTTTGGATAGCCAATACCATTTATGGTGTAAGTATGGTGCGACAACTCACTGGAAAACTTTTCACTGAAGAGGAATACAAAAATTATAGAATTAGTCTAGAATATGTATTTAGAGTGAGAAATGCTTTACATTTGATCGCTAAGAAAAAATTAGATGTGGTTAACTTTGATGTATTACCAGAGTTGAGTTCGATGCTAGGATTTGAGCATACAAGTAGACTAACCAAAGAGCGACAGTGTTTTTCAAAATTACTTGAATCACTCCATACGATACATCATTTTAGCACCATTGTAGTGAAAAAAATGGTGCGTACTTATATATTCGATCCTAAAAATATAGGTGTAATGAAAAATAAAAGAATTGCAAAAGATCTCTTTTTATGTAAAAAAATGCTCTTTTGTACCTATACAAAAAAACCACTCACACTTAATCAGTTTTTAAAACTGATCAATACATTACCATCAAATATTATTAAATTTGATCGTTCATTTATCTATTTTGCATCTAAAACAAAATTACCATCAAAACAGAGTAATGAATTAAAAAAATTGATCTTGAATCTATTGCATAAACCAACACTATATCCAACAATGAAAATGCTTTATAATGCTGGATTGTTTCAAACTATTTTACCATCGATGAAAAAGATCATCAATCAACCACAATTTGACGGTTATCATAGACATCCTGTTGATATTCATACCCTCAAAGCATTGTATTATATTGAGAATATTCAAGATCCTTTTGTAAAAAAACTTTATGATGATATGCCATTAAAAGATCAAGCATTGGCAAAACTTGCCGTATTGTTCCATGATGCTGGAAAAGGAAGATCAGGAGATCATCATGTTATTGGAGAAAATATCTTTAAAAAATTTGCTAAGGGAATTGGTCTTGATGAAGAATCAACACAGATTGTAGCAAATATAGTAAGATACCATAACCTTATGAGCTACACTGCGACCACTGAAGATATCTATTCGCAAAAAATCGTTTTGAAATTCACAGGATTATTGAACAATGAACGTTCACTTCGAATTTTGTATGCGGTAACCTACGCAGATATTAGTTCTGTTGGAGAAAATATCTATAAAAGCTCTACAGCATCACTTTTAAGAGAACTGTTCTTGCAAGCATTACTGGCTTTTGAAAATGAAGACCTTCTCAAAGAAAGTGCTCGAGTTGCAGCAAAACAAAATACGATTAAAAATAGTAAAAAATATCAAGAATTATCTTCACTTCAAAAGAAAAAGATTATGCAGATCCATTCAAATCAAATATTCTTAAAACTCAAAGCAAGTGATATTATAGATATTTCTGTCAGAGCATACGATGTACAGGATTTTGACTATAATTTGATCAACAAAGAGCGATTGACTATTCAAATTATTCGAACTGTACCATTAAATCTTGGATTTATGTTGGCAAAATTTTCAAATCTATTCAACATAGAATCAACCAATATATTTAAACTCTATGATGACAAAAAATTCTTTGAGATCACATTCGATCAAGCAATTGATCCAATTGATGAGCCATTTATCGAAGATATTATCAAAGACTCATTTGATATGACCAAACAGATCAAATACAGACAACCAATTATTCTTAAAAATGAAATTGATGTCAATTGCGATCACACAGAAGAATTAGCAGAAATTAAGATCACTGCAAAAGATCAAAAAGGATTGTTTGCATATATTGCAAAAGTTTTAGATGATTTTGATGTAGATATCGAAAGTGCAAAAATTCACACAAGAAATGGTCGAGCTAGAGATTTACTATTGATACAAAAAAATGGAAATTTCTGTCCAAATAAAGATAAGATTGTCGAGCAACTCATTAACGAGTAAGCTCGACGAAAATAGTTTTATCGAGCTTCTTTAATCGCTTCTAAAGCTGCTTCATAATTTGGTTCATCTGTTACTTCTGGAACGATCTCTTTATAAACAACCTCTCCACTTCGATCAACAACAAAAATGACTCTAGCACATAAACCTTTTAATGGACTATCTTTCATCAATACACCATATGCTAAAGCAAACTCTTTTTCAACATAATCAGATGCTACTGTTAGATTTTCAATCCCTTCTGTTGTACAAAATCTCTGAGATGCAAAAGGTAAGTCCATAGAGATTACTGTAGTTTCGCAAATATCAAGATCATTTACCTCTTGATTGAATCTTCTCGTTTCAGCTGCACATGTTCCAGTGTCTAATGATGGAACAGCAACAATTAATTGCACTCTATCTTTAGCTCCACCTATTTCAACATCTTTTAAATCTGTTCCAACTGCAGTTACAACTGGTGCCTTATCTCCAACATTGATTGGTGTTCCATCTAGCTGTACAACTGAGCCTTTAAATTTCGTAGTATCCATTCTCTCTCCTTAATGTGAAATTATTGAAATTAATTTTTAATAAGTTCTTTTACTTTCGCTTGTAATTTTGGAACTGTAAATCCAAATTTATCAAATAAATCATCAGCATTTCCACTTGCTCCAAATCCATTCATTCCAACAAAATGATCAGCAAACTTATACCACTCCATACTTCTACTTGCTTCAACTGCAATTTTTGTTGTACTTGGCTCGATGATCGTTTCAATGTAAGCTTTATCTTGCTCACATAATAGATCAAAACAAGGCACTGAAACAACATTTGCGATGATCCCTTCATCTTCAAGTTCACATGCTGTTTGTAATGCCAACATCACTTCAGATCCACTTGCCATCAATGTCACAGTTGCATTGTCTCGTTTTTTCAGTAAATATCCACCATTTGCAACTTCACCATATGCTTTTTCAGATTTAAGTGTTTTTAACTTTTGTCTTGAACAAACAAATGCTGTTGGAGATTTTGTCATAGTCAATGCTTTCTTCCAACACTCAACATTCTCAGTTGCATCTGCAGGTCTAAAGACGTAGAAGTTTGGCAATGCTCTAAATTGTGCTAGTTGCTCGATTGGTTGATGCGTAGGTCCATCTTCCCCTACTCCAATCGAATCATGTGTCCAAATAAAGTGTTGTGGAATTCCAGCCAATGCTGCAATACGTGCAGCTGGTTTTAAATAATCAGAAAATACAAAGAATGTTGCAGAGAATACTCTAAACAATCCATATAAGTTCATTGCATTAACGATTGCTGCCATTGCATGTTCTTTAATTCCAAAGTGAATATTTCGTCCTTTTGGAAAATCTCCAAGATTCAATAATTCAGTTTTATTTGATGGTGCTAAATCGGCACTTCCACCTAAGAAACTTGGAACTGCTTTTGCAATAGCATTTAATATCTTATGATTTGAATCTCTTGTTGCAACTCCACTTCCCTCTTCAAATTCTGGATAAACTACCTTTGAATAATCTGGGTTTTGAAGTGCCGTTAATACTTCATTTTGCTCTGATAATGGTAAATCTTTTTGTACCATTTTATTCCAAGCTTTTTCTAATAACTCTCCAGATACAGTCTTATCAAATGCTTCTTTCACATCATCTGGTACAAAGAATTTTGCTTCAGGATCAAATCCAGCTAATTTTTTAGATTCAGCAATTTCATCTTCCCCCAATGGAGCACCATGAGAGTGATGGCTTCCTTCCATCGTTGCAGAACCCTTTGCAATTGCAGTATTTGCTTTGATTAATACTGGTTTATCTGATATTTTCGCTTTTGTTAATGCATCATCAATTTGAGCATAATCGTGTCCATCAATTTCAAAAACTTCAAAATTGATCGCTTTGAATCTTGCAACTACATCTTCGTCCCATGAGATACTTGTATCTCCTTCGATCGTGATATTATTTGAATCATAAATAATCACAAGGTTATCAAGTTTTTGATGCCCAGCAGTTGAACATGCTTCATAAGAGATACCCTCTTGCAGATCTCCATCTCCACACAAACAATATACAGTATGATCGATCACTTTTGCAGTTTCACTATTGACTGCAAATTGTGCATATTTTGCTGCCATTGCAAAACCAACTGCATTTGCAATCCCTTGTCCTAATGGTCCAGTCGTAATCTCGATCCCTTCAGTATGTCCATATTCTGGATGCCCAGCAGTTTTAGAATCAGTTTGTCTGAATTGTTTGATATCTTCTATACTTACATCAAATCCCCATAGATGTAATAATGAATACACTAATCCTGTTGCATGACCGCCAGAAAATACTAATCTGTCTCTATTGAGCCAAGTTGGATTTTTTGGATTTAATTGAATGTGTTTACTTAAAACTGTTGCAATATCAGCTAATCCCATTGGAGCACCAGGGTGACCTGAATTTGCTTTTTGGATCATATCTGCAGCTAAGAATCTAATCGTATCGGCTTGTTTTTTTAATAAATTGTTTGACATAATTTCCCTAAATATTTGTTAATTTAAAATTTTAGATATATATTATATCTATATAGCGCTTTAAAATTTATTTAATATTTGTAGTGTACAATTCGCTTTGAAAAATTGGAAATTAAGGTAACAAAATTGAGCAAAAATTTAGTAATTGTGGAGTCACCCGCAAAAGCAAAAACGATATCAAAATTTTTAGGTAAAGACTTTACGGTTATGGCTTCTATGGGGCACGTAAGAGATTTACCAAAGTCATCACTTGGATTTGATCCAGAGAAAAATTTCAAACCATCTTATATGGTTTCAAGTGATAAAAAGAAAGTGATCAGTGACCTGAAAAAACAAATTACTAAAGATACTGTTATCTACCTAGCTGCCGATGAGGACCGGGAAGGGGAAGCAATTGCTTGGCACCTTATACCTGCATTAAAAATTGAAAAAAATCCAATTAAAAGAATCGTATTTCATGAGATTACTAAAGGAGCAATCCTAGAAGCGCTTGAAAATCCAAGAGAAGTCGATCAAAATCTTGTTGATGCGCAACAAGCAAGAAGAATTTTAGATCGTGCCGTTGGATATACTCTTTCACCATTACTTTGGAAAAAAATTCGATATGGTCTGAGTGCTGGACGTGTTCAAAGTGTAGCAGTACGAATCATTGTTGATAGAGAAAAAGAGATTCAGGCATTTGTTCCTGAAGAATACTGGACCATCAAAGCAAATTTTTTAAATCCAGAATTTAAAGCAACTTTACATAAAGTCAACGACAAAGTCGTAAAAATCAAAAACGAGCAAGAAGCAAGAGCTCTTGAAAATTCACTCAATAATGGCACATATCAATTAACAGATATTGAAGAAAAAGATACATCAAGAAACCCTGCTCCTCCATTTACAACTTCTACATTGCAACAAGAAGCAAGTAGAAAAATTGGAAGTAGCGTGAAGCAAACAATGATTATCGCTCAACAACTTTATGAAGGAAATATTGAAAAATCTATTCCTAATCATACTGGTGGTTTGATCACCTATATGAGAACTGATTCAGTAAACCTTTCAACAGTAGCCACAAGTGCTGCAAAAAAAGTGATTGAATCTATGTATGGCAAAGAATACACTTTGCCAAAACCAAGAGCTTATAAATCAAAAGCCAAAGGAGCTCAAGAGGCTCACGAGGCGATTCGACCTGTTGATCTAGAGCTTACTCCTAGCATGGTCAAACCTTATTTGGATTCACGTCAATACAGACTTTATGAGCTAATTTGGAAACGTACAGTGGCTACCCAAATGGCATCTGCTAAAATGGCTAATACCACCTATAAAATTACTGCTGGTAAAAACAAGGAGTGTGAACTTCAAGCAAAAGGTCAACGAATCATTTTTGCAGGATTTATGAAAGCTTATACTGAAGGAAGTGATAATCCAGAAGCTGTTTTAGATAACGCTGAAAAAATATTACCAACAATTAAAAAAGATACCATTATAGAAAATGAAAATCTTGAAGTTGAACAAAATTTCACGAAACCACCAGCAAGATACACAGAAGCTAGTTTGGTAAAAAAACTAGAAACTGAAGGAATCGGTAGACCTTCAACGTATGCACCAACTATTTCAACCATTCAACAAAGAGAATATGTTCTTAGAAATGAAGAGAAAAAGTTAGAGCCAACACAAACCGGATTTACTGTAAATGACTTTTTAGTGGAACATTTTCCAGATATCGTTGATCTTGGTTTTACTGCAAAAATTGAAGAAGAGTTTGATGAAATTGCTGAGGGTAAAATTGATTGGCATGAAGTAATGAATGAATTTTATTCACCATTTGTAAAAAATGTTGAACACAAAGAAAAAACAGTTGAAAGAGTAGTATCTCCAACAAGAGTCGTTGGAACAAATCCAAACAATGGATTAGTTATCACAGCTCGAATTGGAAAATATGGACCATTTGTTCAAGAGGGAGATAAAGAAGAGATCGAAAAACCACGTATGGCTTCAATCCCTGATGGAAAATCTCCAGATACGATCACACTTGAAGAAGCTTTGCATCTATTACAATTACCTAAAGTATTAGGAACTGATGCAACAACTGGAAAAGATATTATTGTAGCTATTGGACGATTTGGTCCATTTGTTCAAATAGGAACTAAATACTACTCAATTAAAAATGATGATCCCTATACTCTTGAATTACCAAGGGCATTAGAAATCGTTAAAGAGATAGATGAAGCAAAAGCAAAAGCATTAATCCTTGATTTTCCAAAAGAAAAAATACAAGTACTCAATGGTCAATATGGGCCTTACATCAAAAAAGGAAGAAAGAATTATAAGCTTCCAGCAAAACTAAAAGATCCTAGTTCTTTAACAATTGAACAAATTAATGAGATTATAGAAAAGCAAGATAAGGGTACAAAAAAGAAAGCCCCTGCACGAAGAAAATCAACGACAACAGCTAAGAAAAAATAAGGTCAAAATTTGACCTTATTTTTAAGAAGTTAAAACTAAAAATCTAAACCTTTTTGGAACGTTTTACGTTCAATCTCTTTTCCATCTAAATTTACATAAGTCCATAATCCATCTTCTCTTTGAACTTTAGCAAACCCATTTGAAAAATCATTAACAAATTTGTATTGAGGCTGTACTACAATTGAACAATCTGTAGCCATAAATCCCCATTGACCACCTTTTTCAATTCGCATTCTCTCTTCATTTGACAAATAGATCATATCATAATCTAGAGGGGCTGCCATACTCATATCTTTGCTATTTAAACATCCAAATTGAAGTTTATTGTTTTTTTGATAATTTTGAACAATAATTGCACCATCAATTACGTTTCGTACATCATCATAGATCGGTTTAACAACGACCTCAAATTTGTCATTGATCAACCCAAATTTTTTATCTACCTCAATTTTTGCATATCCATTAAAAAACTTTCCAATAGAATCATACACTGCTTTGAGTTTCAAATTTCCTTGATGATCAATAATTCCATATTTGTTATCTACATTCTTTACCACTGCATATTTAGTATCATTGATATGAAGCCAATGAAGATTGACATAACTTGGATGTTCATAATCATTTTTAGATATGTTCTCTAGTCTTTGAAGCTTTTTATACACTGGCTTAACTTGAACATTTCCTTGATCATTTAACAATCCGTCTTTGTCACCCTCAGTGACGATTGTTGTTTTTGTCGAACAACCCGTCATAAGAGCGATTATTGTAGCCCCGATGAGATATTTCTTCATTGGTACTCCTTTATTTAGTTCATTATTTTGTTGATTCTGAATTCAACTCTTCTAGATAATGCTTGATCTTCTACACCATTTGCATCATAAATTAGATCATCATAAGCCATACCATATGGTTTATATGTATTCATCAACCATTCTAGGTTTTCACCAACAATTTGATCTTTGATACTTAACGTATAATCAAATACTTTATCCGCTCTTTTTTGAGAAAGTTTTTTATTTTTTGAATATCTTTCTTCGTCATTTTTTGCTGTTCTATAAACTGAAGATGTATGACCTTCTACTCTCACTTCTGCAATTTGATCTCTATACTCTTTCAATACTTTCAAATATCTTGGAAAGAATTGATTTAAGATATCTTTATATTTAGTCACAAGATCACTGCTTCCATGTTTAAATAACATTGCAGGGTCTTTAAATCTAAATACAAGACCATTTTTATCAAGTTCTGCATTCCATGGTTCAAAATCAGGTCCAAATTCTTCCATTAATGCTTCGTACAATCCAGTAATATAAATACTTGGCTCTTCTTTTTGAACCACTACACCTCTAAGGTCGTTAAGATTTGCAATTGCCATATCTTTTTCAGTTTCATTTGTTGCCACTGCAGTTACAAGATAGTTTGTATTTGTGTCAATTGCTTTATCAAGTTGTGCACAATATGCTCTATCTTCAATGATTGCTTCATATGGTCCCATAGCTTTATCAGCTTCAGCATCATTTGTCAACGTCACAGTTGCCATTGTAGCAACTCCAGTTGGGATATTTCCACAGATTTTATTTTCAGGTTGCTTATATTCTTCAAGCGTAATTGAAAGTTTTTCACACATGATATTTGTATCATCTGTTTGTAATAACATCGCTATAAATAGATCATTATTTTTTGATGCATTATGTAATGGTGTCATTTCATGTTTATCTTGAACATTTTTTTGTGCTCCATTACAAATCAACAATTTTGACATTGAATTTGTACTATTTCTAGTTGAATCCAATAATGGTGTATCACCAAATGCATCTACACTATTTACTGTTGCTCCACTTTCCACTAAAGTTTGGGCAATCTCAACTTGATTAAGACGAGCTGCAAGATGTAATGGAGTGTATCCATACTTATCCACTGCATTTACTTCCATCCCTTTAGAGATCAACTCTTTCACTAAAGCTAAATCTTTTGCTCTAACTGCATCGTGTAATGCAAGGTCTTGAACAAAGTCATCCCCTTTTACCATTTTTTGCTCTTGGGCAGTTTGATTTTGTGTTGCAGTTGGAAAAATCTGCGTACAACCACTTAATGCAAATATTGCTATAAAACTAGCTATTAACATTTTTAATTTCATTTTAACTCCTTGTTTAAATTTAACGCTCATGTAATGAGTTTTGTTTGATTTTTAAAATTGGTTTGAGAAGAAAATCCATAATTGTCTTCTCACCTGTAACGATATCAACACTTGCAACCATTCCTGGAATGATTGGTAGTTTTTCACCATCTTTTTCTAAATAATTTTGTTCTGTTTTTACAACTACTTTATAATAACTTTTACCTTCTTTACTATCTTTATCAATAATACTGTCTGCTGAAATTTCAACGATTTTACCCTCTAAACCTCCGTAGATAGAAAAATCATACGCGGTGATCTTCACAATTGCTTTTTGTTTTGGATTGATAAAAGCAATATCTCGTGGATCGATCTTCGCTTCAACAAGCATAATTTCACTATTTGGAACAATATCAATCAGGTCCATTCCTGATTTTACCACTCCACCAATAGTATTTAAATATATCTCTTTGATTATTCCATCAACTGGAGATTTGATTACTGTTTTTTCAACTTTATCAGTTTCTAGTACTTGTCTTGCTTCAGCTTTATTAAGCTCCACTAAAATTCTTTGTAATTCTTTTGAGGCTTCCGTTTGAAACTGTCTTATTTTTTCAGATATTTTATTTTTTGTTTCAGATATAGCATAATTTGATCGAGGAATTGATAGTTCTGCAGCTCTCAAATCTCCTTTAAGTTGTTGATACTCTTTTTCAATATTAATTAGATCAACTTTTGATTTTGCTCCAGATAAGACCAATTCTTTAATAGTATTTCTTTGTACCTTTACTAGTTGTAAACTTGCTTCAAGTTGTTTTTTCTTCGAACGAATCTCTGTTAATTCTTGTCTTTTTTGATTCAATTGTGATTCAAGAACTCGAATAGAACTTTTAAGCTCTTGAACTCGATTTTCAAATAATCTTGATTCTGATTCTACATAATCTGCGGCTAACTTTTTAACCTCATCAGAAAATTCTAATTTTGGTATAGGTTTATCAATATCAATGTTTGATTCCACTTCCAGTCGGACTTGCATAGCCATCCATTGATATAACCCCTCTTGATTCTCATCAAGTGTTGCTTGAAATCTTGTTGTATCAATTTTCATCAATGGCTGACCAATTTTTACATGATCCCCATTTTTTACTAAAATATCTTCAATCTCTCCACCATCATACGATTGGATCGTTTGAATTTTATTGGTTGGAATTACTTTACCTTCACCACGTGCCAATTCATCAATTTTAGCAAAACTTGCCCAAATGATCGCAACCAACATAAATAATATGATAATGCCAAAAACAAGATCGATTTTAAATTTAGGTTCTTCATTTGCCTGTGCATACAATGAATGCACAAATTGGATATCATCATTCATTTGTTATCCTTCATACTTTGTGCAAATATTTGTTCTTTTGGACCATCAGCAATCACTTTCCCATTATCCAATACAATCACTCTATCTACTAATGATAAAATAGAGGTTTTATGTGTAATTAAGATCAATGTTTGATCTTTAATGATCTGAGAAAGTCTATTAATAAAAGCTCTTTCAGTCTGTCTATCCATAGAGTTTGTTGGTTCATCCAAAATTAAGATATTTGGATTTCGAATAAGTGCTCTAGCAAGTGTGATTGATTGAATCTCTCCACCACTAAGCCCCTCACCTCTTTCACCTACTAATAGATCATATCCAGCTTCATGTTTTGATAAAAACTCATGAACACCTGCAATTTTTGCTGCTCTTAAAATCTCTTCATCAGTAGCAAATGGTTCCCCAATAGTAATATTGTCTTTAACACTTCCCATAAATAAAAATGGTTCTTGTGGTACCACACCAATAGCATGGCGCAGATCAACTGGATCAATTTGTCGAACATCTGTTTGATCAACCAACACTGATCCACTGGTTGGAACATAAAGATTTTGGATCAATTTTGCCAAAGTTGATTTTCCTGAACCAATTTTTCCTAAAATAGCAACTTTTTCACCCTCTTTAATAGTTAAATTAATATCTTTAAGAGCATTGAAATTTTGAGTTTTATATGCAAATGTTAGGTCTTTAAATTCTATCTCACCTTTAAGATATGGTCGACTTAAATAAGTTTTATTTTCACGTTCAACCTGCATGTTCATAATTTCATCAATATTATTTAAGCTTAGCATCGTTCTATCATATCGAATGATCATTCCAACAATTTGTGATACGGGAGCAATAACTCGACCATTAAGCATCATCGCTGCAATAATTCCCCCCATGGTCATTTCCCCTTCACTTGCTAAATAAACTCCACCTATTACAATAGCAATACTAGAAAATTGTGCAGTAAATGCTGTAAAAAATGTTGCTATTTGAGATAAGAATTGAGATTTTTCATGATGATAGACTGTTTGTCCCAATGATTTATCCCAATGAGTTTTCATCCTATTTTGAGCTCGTACACTTTTGATAATTTCTAGACCTGCTACCGTTTCATTAAGTGTAGTATGTTTAAGTTGTTCCTCTTTGGCTGAAGCTTCAATCGTTTTTTTGATTGGTTTTTGCATAAAAAATGAAAAAATTATTGCAACTAATACCGTACCTAAAGAGATCCAACCTAACGCTCCACCAATATAAAAGATCAATGCTACAAATATAAAAATAAATGGTATATCAACCAATGTTGCTACTGTTGCTGTAGCAAAAAATTCTCGTACAGATTCAAATGATTGTAATCTATTGACAAACATTCCCGTTGAACTTGGTCTCTCTTCAAGTCGTAAATTTAATAATTGATCAAAAATCTTATTACTCATTATCACGTCAGCTCTTTTAGATGCCTTCCCAATATAATAAGCTCTAATAAGCTTTAATACAAAATCAAACACCATGACAATAAAGATACCAATAGCCAATGCCCAAAGTGTATCAATAGCACTATTTGGTAAAACTCTATCATAAACGTTCATCGTAAATAATGGAGTTGCGATCACAAAAAGATTAATAAAAATTGCTGCAAATACTACTCGTAAATAAATATCTTTATTTCGTTTCATTGCTCCCCAAAACCATTTTTTTGGTTCTGGTACGAGCACATCTTTGTTGACTCTATTTTCAAAATTATATGCTGGTTTAATGATAATCGCTTCAAATGCATACTGAGCTTGTAGTTGATCAAGTGGCATTTTTGTTTCACCATCACTCAAACCTGGAATGATCATAGATGCCTCATTCATTTTTTGATCATAATCAAGTAAAACTGCCGATCTATTTTTTTCAAGCAATACTATCACAGGTAGGGCTAATTTAGAAATATCTTCAATTTTTTTTCTATGCACTACTTTAGATATAAGACCTATCCGCTTTGATGATTGTATGAACTTCTCTACATTCATCATCTCATCATGTAACGCTAGTCCAGCAATAAGCGATTCTTTTGAAGTTGGGCGCTGATAATATTTAGCTAGAAACAATAAAGATTCTACAAGAGTGTCAACTTTTCTTTGCTCTTGTAAAACCTCTACTTTTTCACTTTCAAAATCATTTTTCAAATAATTTCCTAATTAATACTCTGGTATTTTTTAAGAAGATTTCTATGTTTATCTAAATAATCAATATATACTTTCAAATCTGAAGATTTAGCATTCAATATCGCAATCGCATCAGTTGCTTCTTTTAATGATTCATATCCACCATAAATTATTTTTGTTCCCAATCCCATATTATATGTTTTTAGATTTTCATCATTTTGTAATCTATGTTGTTTTTTAAAGGTATCAAGATCTTCAAATTTTTCTAACGTAGCTACATTTATCGTATATTTACCTTCAGGAAGTGTTTTGGTAGCTTTTACTGATTGACTTGCTTTTGGAGCTTCCGCATTGATAATTTTTTGAATTTGTGCATCATTGGCTGCTTCTTCACCCAATTCTTCTAATACAGCATTATCAATGGCATTATCTTGTGTATTCTCTTTTTTCGTTTTATTTTCATATTTGATTGGAGAGAATTTTTTACACATTTGATCTTCAGACATAAGAATCGTTTCACTTAGCATCCCTAATTTTTGTAACAGATCATAATATTTATTATATAAACCAATCTCTTGTTCAATTTTGTCAATTTCTGATCTATATAATTCTGATTCGGCATTTAATATATCAATAAATGTTCTGGTTCCATCTTGTAATTGTTTGACATAGACATCTTTTATATTTCTATTATCTACAACAAATTTTGCAATATTTTCTATTCTTTTTTTCGCATTATAATATGCTTTATAAGCATCAGTTACTTCTTGTGTTACTTCATTGACAATATCATCAAGTACTTTTTGTTGTTCTTTTAAAAATAATTCCTCTTTTTGACTTGCATCATGTGTTCTGCCACCTTCAAAAAGATTCCAAGTTAAAAGCAATCTTGCTCTTCTAAAATCTTCTCTACCATTTTCAGCTTGCTCAAGATCATTATCCCACGTTGCTTGATATTGAAATTTCAATGTTGGAAGATAATTTGCATTGGCTTGAACAATGTTTTCTCGTTGTTCTTTTGTTTTTTCAACCTGCTCTAAAATCTTATAATTTCGTACCACTGCAACTTCAATAGCTTTTTCTAACGTGTCAGGAATGATCGATTCATCAATATTCGGTCTACAAATATTGCCATCAAGGACACTTTGTGTATATTTTTCATATTTACTTACTGCTTCAGTATTTGTTTGTTGTTGCTCTAAATATCTATCAATCACAAAATGTTTTTTTGAATTTACTTGATAACTTTCTAATACTTCACCACTAATCTCTTCTTTTTCCCTAGCAATCACTAAATAATCATCATGAACTTTGATATTAATTTCTGAAAGATTCAATAATTCTTGATATTTTACCAAATCCAAATAGCTTCCAATAGCTTGATAAATGATATCCTCTACCCTTTGATTACTTCGAAATTTATTAGCATAGTATTTATGTTGAAACTCAGAAACTTCACTTGGAGTTCTTCCACCATCATACAATAATTGTTCCAATTTCAGTGAAGCATTCCAACCATTCTTATCTTCTGTTGATGGATCATCTGCTACATTGTCTCTATTATACGATGTCTTTACATCATCTGCATAAATCTCAAAATCCAAAGTCGGAAAATAATCTGATTTTTCTTCATCAACATATTTTTTAAATGCATCTTTATTAAACTTTTCAGACATAATATCTGGATTGCTATCTAATGTTTGTTGTACCACTTCTTTTATTGATGTTGCATTTAGTTGATTGATTAACAGTGCTGCAACAGTTGCACTTAACATGAATTTATTCATTACAAGCCTTTATATTTGGTTGTTTATATGATTTTAAGTTATTCTACAGAAAAGTTACTAAAAGTTTCCATAAAAATAACATTCATTCATTATTTATGTATAATTCTTATAACACATTTTAATTTATTATG
>JBNLDA010000025.1:0-16627 GCA_050304095.1 Arcobacteraceae bacterium
TATTGGATTCAAAGATCTCATTATTGCTTCGTCCCCCAACAGCCACTGGAATATCTCGTAATTGTGCTTCATGCACTCTATGAGCGGAAACAAAAAAAGAATCAAGATCGATATGGATAAACATAGTACACTCCATGCTGTTCAATAAACTGAACATTATATTACATTTTGCAATATTATATCATATTGTAATATATTTTTTCACATAAAGCATAAAAAAAGGGAAAGGCATAAAACCCTTCCCCTTTTAAAAAAGTATAGTTTAAATTATACTAATGAAATGAATGCCATTTGAGTAGCATCCCCTCTTCTGATTCGTGTTTTAACGATTGAAGTGTATCCACCGTTTCTTTCAGTGTATCTTGGAGCAATCTCTTCAACTAATTTTTTTGTAGCTTCTTTAGATTGTAATGCTGCAAATACAAATCTGTGTGTATTTAAATCAGCGTTTTGTGATTTTGTGATCAATTTTTCAATAAATCTTCTTAATTCTTTTGCTTTTGGAACCGTTGTTTCAATTTTTTCTCGCTCTACTAAAGCAATCGCCATATTTTTCAACAATGCTTTTCTGTGAGAAGAGGTTCTGTTAAGCTTTCTATATCCGTGCTTATGTCTCATATTAAACCCTTATTATGCTTTTAATTGCTCTAGCTTTTTTCTTAAAGCTGATGCGATATTTTCTGGAAGTGTACTATCTACTGGGAAACCAAGTGATTCTAATTTCTCTGAAATCTCATCAAATGATTTTTTACCAAGATTTTTAATATTTTTTACTTCCACTTCACTCATTAATACTAATTCACCTAATTATTTGATACCTGATCTATCTAAAGAGTTAAAACTTCTTGCACTTAAGTTAAGATCTTCGATTTTCACAACTAGATCTTTTAACTCAACTGCATCATCATTTACGTCATTAACTGCAACTTCAGATAAGTCAAATACTTTATTGAATACTGACATTTGTGAATACATAACAGTCACTGCCTCTTTAAAAGCATCAACTGGTGAAATTTGTCCATTTGTTTCTACAGTAAATACTGCTTTTTCAAAATTTGGATTGTCTTCAACTAACATTTTCTCAATATCATAGATTACTTTCTTCACTGGTGTAAAGAACGCATCCATTGGGATATAATCTTCTCCAACCATATCTCTGATATCTTCACTTGGAACATATCCGATACCTCTTTGGATGATCACTGAGAATGTTAAGTTACAATCACTATTGATAGTTGCAACAGGAGCATCTGGTGAGAAAATCTCAACATCAGCATTATTTAAATCTGCCCCAACAATCTCTTTTGGTCCATCAAATGAATATTCTACTTCAACTCTTTCTGCATCACCATTGATCTTAAATTTAATATTTTTAAGATTGATAATAAATACAGCGATATCTTCAAGCATTCCTCTGATTGAATCAAACTCATGCCCTGCACCATTGATTTTAACAGCAATTGGAGCATACCCAACAGAAGAACTCATTAATAGTCTTCTTAATGGGTGAGCTAAAGTAATCGCATATCCACTTTCAAATGGATATGCGCTAATTTTCGCGCTATTTTCTGATAATCTTTCGATTTCGACTTCAGTTGGTAAAAACGGTGTATCTACAAATTTTTTCATCTTTAGACCGCCTTATTATTTAGAATATAACTCTACGATTAGTCTCTCTTCAACTGGAATTACTACTTCTTCTCTAGTAGGGATTCTTGTAAAGATACCAAATACTTTATCCTTGTCAACATCAACCCATTCAACCATACCAGTTTGGTTTGTTAACTCTAAAGCTCTTACTACTTGTGGGTTAGTTTTAGATTTTTCTTTGATCTCTACTTTTTGTCCTGGTTTAACGATAAATGATGGGATATCCACTTTTTTACCATCAACTAAAACATGTCCGTGAGTTGTAAATTGTCTAGCGTTTGCTCTAGTTGTAGCAAATCCCATTCTATATACAACGTTATCTAATCTTTGCTCGATCAATGTAATAAGGTTAGCCCCAGTATTACCTTCTCTTCTTGCCGCTTCTTTAAAGTATTTTCTAAATTGTTTTTCAGAAACACCATACATGAATTTAGCTTTTTGTTTTTCTCTTAATTGTAAACCGTACTCAGAAACTTTAGTTCTTCTTTGCCCGTGTTGACCAGGAGCATAAGGTCTTTTTTCTAAAGCTGATTTTCCGTTTAATCTTCTTTCACCTTTAAGTCCAAGATCAGCATCAAGTCTTCTTTCAATTTTCTCTACAGGTCCTCTATATCTTGCCATCTCTTATCCTTACACTCTTCTTCTTTTAGGAGCTCTACAACCATTGTGTGGAAGTGGAGTCACATCTTTTAATGATCTTACCGTGATACCTTCAATTGCACCAACTGATTTAACAGCAGTATCTCGTCCAGAACCTGGTCCTTGAACTTTGATCGCTACGTTTTTAATTCCGTGTTCCATTGCTTTTGTTAATGCATCTTCTACTGCAGCTTGAGCAGCAAATGGAGTTGATTTCTTAGAACCTTTGAATCCTAAGTTACCAGCACTTGACCATGCAATTGCGTTTCCAGCGTTATCTGTTACTGTTACCATTGTGTTGTTAAACGTAGCAGCAATGTGTACGATACCATCAGCAATATTTTTTCTAACGATTTTTTTTCTAGTTACTTTTCTTTTTGCCATGAGTTATCCTTATTTAGCTGCTGCACCAACAGTTTTCTTTTTACCTTTTCTAGTTCGAGCATTTGTTTTTGTTTTTTGCCCTCTACAAGGTAAACCTCTTCTGTGTCTTAAACCTCTATAAGATCCAAGATCCATTAACGCTTTGATATCCATTGCAACTTTCTTTCTTAAATCCCCTTCTACCATATAGTTAGCTTGGATTTCTTGTCGAATAGCTGCTACTTCATCTTCACTTAATTCGTGAACTCTTTTATCGTAAGAAATTCCTGTTGCATCAAGAATCAATCTAGAAGTATGTAAACCAATACCATAAATGTATGTTAAAGCATACTCCATTCTTTTCTTTTGTGGTAAATCTGTACCTGCAATACGAGCCATGATTATCCTTGTCTCTGTTTATGTTTTTTGTTTTCGCAAATAACTCTTACGATACCTTTTCTCTTGACAATTTTACATTTGTCACACATCTTCTTTACTGAAGCTCTTACTTTCATAAGTGTCCTTTGTGGTTTTTCCAAATCCAACAGGCAAGAGGCGTTAAGAAAAACGTGAACTGCTTCACGTTTTTAGCCTCGCGGCAACTTTTTTTATTGCATCGCAATAAAAGTTGCTGGAGCGACCTCATATACTTCCATACGTCACTGTAGTATAAAGTATTTTAGGCTACTATAAGTCTATAGTATAGTTCCAAGAGGCTCATAACCTCGTTACCAACTCTTTACAAAACTCTATATAGTTTTATAAAAACTTCCTTAATGGTTGAAAATGGTTCGGGATTATACCGACTTAATACTTAAACTTTATTGAATCTTAAAGTGATTTTTTTCTTCATTAATCATTAATAATGCTAAAATTAATTACTTTTTATAATAAGTATGATAGAATTTTTCTTAATATTAAGGAATAGTATGGATTTTTCAACATTTAAAGCTGTATATATTGATGATGAACCTATCAATTTAATGCTTTTACAAGCATACGGAAATGAGTTTGGACTTGATATTACATGCTTTGAAAAACCTATTGAAGCAGTTGAATATTTAGAAAAAAATGAAGTAGATATCTTATTTACAGACTATATGATGCCTGATATTGATGGTCTCACACTTATTAAAAAATTTAGAACCTATAACACTAATGTACCTGTTGTTGTTATTACTGCAGCTGGTGAAGATCAAGAACTCAAATTAAGCTCTCTTAATGCTGGAGCCACAGACTTTTTAGCAAAGCCCGTTGATATGTCTGAATTTAAAGCTAGAACTTCTAATCTACTAGCATTAAGATTTGCACAAATGAAATTAGAAGACAGAGCTTTGCATTTAGAAGATGAGATTCGAAAAGCCACGAAAGAGATATTAAATAGAGAACACGAAACACTTACAGTACTTGGTAAAGCAGCCCAGTATAAAGATGCAGAAACAGCCAATCATACCATTAGAGTTGCACACTACTCTAAACTTTTAGCACGAAAATTTGGTTTAAATCAATTAAACCAGGAAGTGATATTTTTTGCTTCCCCTCTTCATGATATCGGTAAAATTGGAATCTCTGATGATATTCTTCTTAAAGAGGGTAAACTCACTGATAATGAATATTCAACAATGAAAAATCATGCTAATATAGGGGCTAATATTTTAGGAAATACTAAAAGTCCCTATTTAATAATGGGTGAAGAGATCGCTCAAAATCACCATGAGAAATATGATGGAAGTGGATATCCAAATGGGAAAAAAGGGGAAGAGATTCCCTTAAGTGCTCGAATTGTAAGTATTACAGATGTTTTTGATGCACTCACTTCAATCCGTCCTTATAAATCCTCATGGACTTTTGAAGATGCAATTGCATTGTTAAAAAGTGAAAAAGGGAGGCAATTTGACCCAACACTTGTTGACTTATTTATAGACTCAATGGATGAAATAAAGGAAATCTATGACAATTTTCAATAATCAATTTATCGATATACAAATAGAACAAAGTCAAATCCCTTGGCTAAAAATCTTTACAGTGAAACCATACAAAGAATTTTCGCAATGTGATACACAAACCAAACAAGAGATTTTAAATGCTTTAGATATTATTGAAAAACTTATGCTTGAGTATTTTAATCCAGAAAAGATCAATATTGCTTCATTTGGAAATTATGTACCTCATGTACACTTTCATATTATGGCACGATTTAAAGAAGATGATTATTTTCCAGAACCTATGTGGGGTACGAAACAAAGAGAATCAAACCTAGAACTTCCTAGTCTTAAAGATTTTTATAATCTAGTTAATCAGCAATTAACTGATTAACTACTAAAATCCTCATAGACCTCTTTTAATTTTTCTATTTCTGTTTTCAACCAATTTAATTTAGTTTCAAATTGATCATTAATTCCATCTTTGGCTTTTTGCTCCATATTGTAAGTTAATTCTCGCACCTTTTCAATTTTGAGGTTCGCACTAGCACCTTTAATTTTATGAGCCATATTTTTTATTGCTTCAAAATCTTCTTCATTGATCGCTTTTTCTAAAACTTCAATATCTGAATCAATATGATCTAAAAAGGTTTTAAAAATCATACTAAATATAGACAATTGCAAACCAAGTGATTTAGCACTTTGTTCAATATCGTATTGTCCAGCTTTTGGTTCAGATTTAACGATTTTTGGTAATTCAGCTTTTTTTACTGTTTCACTATTTTGTTTTTTTACATATTTTTCCAATACTGCATCAAGTTGTTTTTCTTCAAATGGTTTTGGAATATAATCATCCATTCCATGTTCTAAAAATCTCTCTTTATCACCTGCAACAGCATTGGCTGTTAATGCTACAATTGGTAGATGATCAAGTTCTTGATTGTTTTCATATTCTTTTATTTTATCTGTTGCATCCAAACCATTCATTACTGGCATATTGATATCCATAAAAACCATCTCAATATCATTATGTTTTTTCACCATCTCTACAGCTTCTTGACCATTATTTGCAATTATTGTTTTAATCCCTCGCTGTTTAAGCATAGCAATCATTAATTGTTGATTCACAAAATTATCTTCAGCAACTAATACAGTACCGTCAAATGTAGCTAAAACATCGTCATACACTATCTCTTGAGTTGCATACGGATTAGATATCTCAACAATCGCATCATAGAGTTTTGATGGATTAATTGGAGCTTTGATTACTTTAAAATTGTCTTTCAATTCAACATTTTTAAATTCATTATTGATAATTATAAGCGTTGAAAGAGTTAATTTATCAACATCAAGTTTTTGAAAATCTTTATATTCTAATATTAATATGTCAAATATATTAACATCATACAAATCATTGATAATATCTAGATCAACATAATGTTCAATATATTTTTTTATGATCCCTAATTGTGATTTACATTGTAATTTTTCACAATACATTGCCACTTTGAGATTATCATCAATATGCTGGTATACAGTTCTCTCATTTTTTGATTTCATCTCTAAAGTAAAGAAGAATTCACTCCCTTTGTGTGGTTCACTACTTAAATTGATCTGTGAATTCATTGCTTTTATGATTTTTGAACAAATAGCAAGTCCCAATCCAGTACCGCCAAATTTTCTAGTAACACTACTATCCGCTTGTGCAAAAGGTTCAAAGATCGTTGCTTGAACCTCTTCTGGAATTCCTACACCACTATCTTTTACTGAAAATCGTATTTTAGAAGTTCCTTCATTTTCTTCAAGTAATTCAATTCGGATGTATATTTCTCCATGTTCTGGCGTAAATTTAATTGCATTACTTAATAAATTTGACAATACTTGTTTCAATTTCAATGAATCCCCAAAAAGCGCTCTTGGTAATTGTGGATCAAGGAAGAACAATAGATCAATATTTTTTTCATCCGCTTTTGCTACAAAAAGTTCTACTGTTGGTTCAAACTCTTTAAATGGATCAAATTGATGCGTTTCAAGTTCTAATTTACCACTTTCCATTTTTGATATATCCAAGATATCATTGATAATGCCCAATAAAGAGTTTGCACTGCTATTGATGATATTGATATACCCTTTCTCTTTTTTAGGGATATCGACTGTTTCAAGAAGCTTTGCAAATCCTAAAATACCATTTAATGGTGTTCGTATCTCATGCGACATAGTTGCTAAGAATGTTGATTTGGCTGATTGGGCTGCTTGAGCTTTTTTCATTGCAGTGATATATTCCGTAACATCATTTAAGCTAACGATATATTGATCATCATCAATAGCAGTAACATCGATTTGGAAAATATATTCACGTTCATCATCGTCAATAAATTTTACTTGATGATAGGTATCTTTATTTGCTAGAAGATATTCAATCCAATGTTGATCTTTGAAGTTATAAATAAAACCTTCCTCTTTTTTAAACTTATTGATAAAAATAGAATAGTTGTTTAAATTATCACCTTGAAGATGCATACAATCATTAAAATATTTGTAAAAAGCCTTATTCGCACTCACTATTTTTTCATCTTTCATTACAATAATTGGATTCACTTGTGAATCAATTATATCTTTTGTAAAAGCTTCATTGTGCTTGATCTCTTCAATCAACTCAGTAGTAGCTTTCTCTTTTTGATCTAAAAAGCTTATAATAGTATTAATACTTTCAATAAACTCATCAATATCTTTTGCATTATATCGTTCATTAAAAGTTTCATATTTTCCCTCTTTTACAAGCGAAAGAAACTGTAGGATTTTATCCAACGGCTCTTTGATATAGGTAACAAAAATGATATAGGTTGTACCACCAAGAAGAATTAACATAAGAAAAAGAATAAATGTTAACATTTTTCTTAGTTGAAGAAAATTTTGACTATTGCCTAAATCTGGATAAACTAACTCTAACCCAAAATATAAGAAGAGAATAAAAAATACTCCAACTCCAAAAATTGGCAAAATAAGTTTGAATAATGAACTTGTACCTTTCATATTAAAGCACCTTCAATGATTATTTCTAAAAAAGATCAATTATTTTATCATTAATAAACTTTATTCTTCTTCTTTGTAATTCAAGTTTTATAGTTTCTTTTTCAAATCCATCAGCAATCACATCTTGAACATTAATATTTGTTTCTAATCTGTTTTCAAAAATATTATGAAGCTTTGCTGTATCGATAATACTCTCATTAATTGCACCCAACCAATCACATATAGGCATATCTAGTGCAATAATAAAAAGATCATTGAGTTCTATTTTATCTTGGTATTTTTTATGCTTATTAATTTCCTTAGTCAATTTATTAGGAAAACCTGATTTTTGTATATCAATTGCAACAAAACTATTCAAAATGTATAAGAAATAATATCTATAAAGCTTATCGTTGAAAAATTGTCTATTATTTCTCATCAACTTATATATATCTATAAACACTCTTTTTTCTATTACAACATCAAAGAATTGTGTAGCTATATTTAGGGATATACAATAATACAATCCATAATGTAAAAATTTCGTTTCAAACATTTTCATGAATTCATTTACAATTCGTTCATTACTTAAATCATCAATAGACAACTGCTGCATTATTTGACAGGAATTCTTCTCAATTTTAAATCCAAAGGTGGAAGCAAATCGCATAGCCCTTAAGATTCTCAAGCTATCTTCTTTAAAAGATTCTTCATCAATAATCGTTATTTTTTTCTTTTTTATATCTTCAATACCACCAAAAAAATCATAAAGTTTATTGGTAAAAATATCAACCATTAAAGCATTCATAGTAAAATCTCGACGTTTTGCAGCTAGTTTTTCATCATTAGCTAATTGCACATCAAAACCTGTATGTCCATAACCAGTTTTAGATTCAGTTCTTGGTAATGAGATATCAATATTTTGATATTTATAGACAAAAAAGCTTTGCCCTACTCCAAGAGCACCAATACTTTGCATGATTTGATCAAATTGTTCTGGTTGTAAATCATATACTTCAATATCAATATCATTAGAGCGATCTAATTGCATATATTGGTCACGCACAAAGCCACCTACGATGTAAACTCTATTGGTGTAGCTAGAAAAAAGTTCTTTTAAAAATTGTATAGTTTGAGAAGTTTGAGGATCAAAATGAAGTTCACAATACCCTTTGCAGTATTGTGATAATTCTTCATTCATGATAGAAGTATTCTAATTATTTAGAAAGGTATTGAGCGATTATATCACCCATTTCAGAAGTACTTACTACTTCTTTAGCATCATACGCACCAATATCTTTTGTTCTATAACCTTCAGCTAATGCTTTTTTGATCGCTTCATCGATTGCATCTGCTGCTTTTGTCTCATTTAAAGAATATCGTAGCATCATTGATGCACTAGAGATCGTTGCTATTGGATTTGCAATACCTTGTCCTGCAATATCAGGTGCACTTCCATGAATTGGTTCATACACTGCAGTTTTTTCACCTGTACTTGCACTTGGAAGTAATCCAATAGATCCACTTAACATTGAAGCTTCATCACTTAAGATATCACCAAAGATATTTCCAGTTAACATAACATCAAATTGTTTTGGATTTGCAATTAATTGCATAGCTGCATTATCCACATACATATGAGACAATTCAACTTCTGGATATTCTTTTGCTACTTCCTCAACCGTATCTCTCCACAGTTGCGATACATCTAAAACATTTGCTTTATCAACAGAACAAAGCTTTTTATTTCTTTTCATAGCTAAATCAAAAGCAACGTGAGCAATTCTTTTTACTTCATCAACAGTATATACCATTGTATTGAATGCTCTATCACCTTCTTTACCTCTTGGTTCCCCAAAATAAATACCACCAATAAGTTCTCTAACTACCATGATATCAACACCTTTGATCACCTCTGGTTTTAATGAACTTGCATTTGCTAATTCATCATAAACAATCGCTGGTCGTAAGTTTGCAAATACACCCATCTCTTTTCTGAATTTCAATAATCCAGATTCTGGTCTAAGTTCTCTAGGAAGTGTATCCCATTTTGCACCACCAATGGCACCAAATAAACAAGCATCAGAGTTTAACACTCCAGTTACAGTCTCTTTTGGTAAAGGCTCACCAGTTACGTCAATAGCTGCACCTCCCATTAAATATTCTTCATAAGAAAGTGTAAAATCACACATATATGAAACAGCATCAAGGATCTTAATCGCTTCATCTACGATCTCAGGACCGATTCCATCACCTTTGATTACTGATATTTTATAGCTATTTCCCATATTTACTTGTCCTTTGTCTCTAATTCTGATTTTGCATAATTAATTAATCCGCCTGTTGCGATTAATTCTTGCATAAATTCTGGAATTGGAGTAAATTTATATTCTTTATTTGTTGATTGATCTTTGATCGTTCCAGCATCCATATCAATTTGAACGCTTGAACCCTCTTTGATTTCGTCTGATTCATTTAATTCAAAGATCGGTAATCCCATATTAAAAGCATTTCTATAAAAAATTCTTGCAAATGATTTCGCGATTACTGCTGAAACACCTGCTGCTTTAAGTGCTATTGGAGCGTGTTCTCGACTACTTCCACATCCAAAGTTTTCACCAGCAACGATAATATCACCTTTTTGAACTTTTTGTGGAAAGTCAGGATCAGCATCTTCCATAACAAATTTTGCTAAATGTTCTGGATCACTGCTATTTAAATAACGTGCAGCAATAATTAAGTCAGTATCAATATTGTCTCCAAAATTCCATACTTTGCCGTTTAAAACTTCCATTTATATTCCTAAAATATTTTAAATTTTGGCAATTTTATCTAATTTTACACAAATTGTTCATTAAGCGGGTAAATTAATGTGATTTTTAGTAAATTTCGGTATAATCCATATTTATTTTTCTCAAAACAAGATTTGACAAGGCAACAGCACATATGACCGCAAAAGATATAAACACTGCAATAGAAAAAGTGATCAAAGAACATAAAGATTCAGTCCTCACTTATGAAAAGCTTATCAAAATCTTTCCAAAAGCACCATCTGGAGCAAATGTAAAGAAATTAATCGCACTAACTCAATTGTTCAACGTAACATTAATTAGTTCGCAAGAAGAAGCTAAAAGACTTAATGCTAATGAAGCAAAAAAACGACAAGAACAACGAAATAAAATGATCGATGGAGAAGATTCTGAAGTTTACGATTTGTTAAAAAACAAAGAACTTTTAGAATGGAGTCGATCTGATTCTCCTGTTCGTATGTATTTAAGAGAAATGGGACAAATTCCACTTCTAACAAAAGAAGAAGAGGTGGAGATCAGTAAAAAGATTGAAACTGGAGAAGATGCTATCTTAGATGCAATTTGTTCAGTCCCATACCTCATTGATTTCATTTTAGAGTATAAAGAACCATTAGTAAATAGAGAAAGAAAGGTTAAAGAGCTTTTCAAAAACTTTGATGGTGATGACGACGACGATGATTCTGATGATGTTGATGATAACGAAGAAGATACAAATGATGAAAATGAAGATACTGAAACAGATTCATTAGATGAAGATGAAGATGCAAAAAAAGCACCAAAAAAAGAGAAAAAATTAGACAAAAGAGCACAAACAATCATTGCTGCATTTAAAGTACTTGAAAAAGCAAAAAAAGATTGGATGAAGTTTGTTAGCAAAGAGGAAGCAAAAAGTGATGATGAAGAAGATCAATTATTGTTCAATCTTTCTATCACCTTCAAAAAATCGATCTTAAAAAATGCTTTATTGGATTTAGGTCCAACAAGTAAATTAATTACAGAGATCGTAAAAGCTATGGAAACAGCACTGAAAAGCGATACTGCATTTGATAGTGAACTTGCTCGACTTGAATATAAATTACCATTGTTTAATGACACATTAATTGACAACCATAAAAAGCTTTTAGATAATATCATCAATATGTCTAAAGCTCAAATTGCTGCAGCTGTTCCTGAAGCAACAATGGTTGGAACATATATGGAGATCAAAAAACTTTTCCAAACAAAAGAAGCAAGTAAAGATAGTTTTAATCTTGAAGAAGATGAATTAAAATCTATTTTAGAGCAGATTAAACTTGGTAAAAAGATCACTGATGAAGCTAAAACAAAAATGGCTAAATCAAACTTAAGATTGGTTGTATCAATAGCAAAAAGATATACTAATAGAGGTTTACCTTTTTTAGACTTGATCCAAGAAGGAAATATTGGTCTAATGAAAGCCGTTGACAAGTTTGAGTATAAAAAAGGTTATAAATTCTCTACTTATGCTACTTGGTGGATTAGACAAGCAATCTCTAGAGCTATTGCAGACCAAGCAAGAACGATTAGAATTCCAATTCATATGATTGAAACGATCAATAGAATCAATAAGATCATCAGAAAAGGGGTTCAAGAAAACGGAAAAGAACCTGATGTAGATGAGATCGCAAAAGAAGTTGATCTTCCAGTTGATAAAGTTCGGCAAGTAATTAAGATCACAAAAGAACCAGTATCTCTTGAAGCTCCTATAGGAAGTGATGAAGATGGTAAATTTGGAGATTTTGTTGCAGACATGGGTACACCTAGTCCAACAGATAACATCATGAAAGAAGATTTACAAAGACAGATCGATCAAATTCTTGCACAACTTAACGAAAGAGAACAAGCGGTTATTAGAATGAGATTTGGTCTTATGGATGATGAGAGTGATAGAACACTTGAAGAGATTGGTAAAGAGCTTTCTGTAACAAGAGAAAGAGTACGACAGATCGAATCAAGTGGTATCAAAAAATTAAAACACCCTAAAGTGGGTAGAAACCTTAAAAACTACGTTGAAAGTTAATATAAATGTTTGAACAATGGGTTGAAATGGATCTCAACCCATTTATTGTCTTTGACAATGATGGGAAGATACAATATGCAAATAATGAAGCTCAATACTTACTCAATAAAATATCTGCAAAAGAGATATTTGAATTAGCACTCCAATATGCTCCGAAAAGTTTCGGATTTAATACTGTTTATGTGAATAAAAATATTGGAAATGCTTACTTACTTTACGCAATCACAACAGGCTACAAAGATGAAGAAAGTATTGGTATCAAACTGTATAAAAGTAGCTTGCCTAAAAAAGAAACCAAAATATCAACCAATGCGCAAGTAACCAATATCTTTAGTATCGTTGATCTTTGTATTAGTACCAATAAGATCAAAACCAAATCAGAATTTGAAAAATCTTATGACCCATCAATACCAGATTTTAAAATCGTAGTGAATGATGTTTTAAAAGTATTAAACATCATTTATTCAAACTTTTATCATCATGATGTGATTCATACCACTGTTAAATTTCAAACTGGGGAATATTTAAAGCTCAATGGAAAAAAACTTCCAATCGTATCAATTGTGATCTCTCATAAGAATGAAGAGATTATCTCAGCTGATACAATCAAAGAGATAGAAGATTTTGCTAATTCACTTGGAGTATTAATAGAAACAGCTCAAAGATCGATTCAAATCAATCTTCCTCTTGTCTTAGAGTAAGATTGACTACTAAAACTCCGAGAGGCACTACAAAAAGTCCAAAAAGATAACTCACTGTATCAAAGAGATTGTGATTGACTAAATAAAAAAATCCAATCACAAGCCCAATATATCCAATAATTCGATAGATTGAACTAGCAGCAGTCAAACTAGAAAAAAAGTTTTTAAAAGTGTTTTGCTTTACTCTTTTTTTCTCTTTTTGAATGATATCTTTTGCTTCTTCATCAGATATTTCATCATAATTAATCTCATCATCACTATAAAGATCAAATGGATCTTCAATTTTGTTAATTTTATCAGGATCATTTTGCAATACAATCGTATGTTCTAATCGACTTGAAACATTTCTTTTATAAGCTAAAAATGATCCAATAGTAATGATTAGTGAAGAAAAAAATGCTATTTGCGTATTGAGTAGCCATACAGTATTTCCTTGAAGTAAACAAAAAACAATGATGGCCAGATCAATAGCAAAAAAGATTTTGATGAACTTATTAATCATCATCGTCTTCGTCAAGACCTTTATCACCATATTTTGCTCTATGGGCATATCGTGGGTCATTTTCTAATTCTTTAAAGCTATCAGCAGCTCTTTTATATGCTTTATACACATTTAAAACTGCAGCTGCTATTCCCCACAAAACTCCAATCCAAAGTGTCCAAGTATAACCAGTCCATTTCATAAGACCATAACCAATTGCTACACCAATTAAAATTGCTGCAACAATCGATATACCTAAAGATAAGCTATCAAGCGCTTGAAGTTTTGGTTTGTGTTTAGGGGTAAAGTCGTGTTGTGGTTCCATTATAATCCTCTTATAGATATGTACAACAATAATCAGTGATTGTTTTTACTTTTATATCAAATGCAGAGTTTGCAGGCACTTCAAAATATTCTCCACCTTTTATAGTTTCCCAATTACTATCTTGTTCTAAAAGTATTTCTACTTCCCCAGAAACAATCTCCATATGCTCTGCAGCTTCTGTTCCAAATTTATATGATCCTGGCATCATGATACCCAAAGTTTTTCTTATTCCATTGCTATCAACTATTGTACGACTTGTAACATTTCCTTCAAAATAAACATTGGCTTCTTTAGTAATATGTGCATGAGCAAAACCAGCATCATTTGAAGATACTTTATTGATCTCATAATCAACTACTTTTGTTTGCGAACCAAGTGATTTTAAGAATTCTACCACTGGTACATGTTTTTCATGAATTGCATATCTATGAAGGTCTTCTCTACTTGGAACAATAACTGTTAAAGCAATATCAAATGCTCTTTCTTCTGGTGAAAAGTTTATACCCACTTCTAAAGCTAAAATAAAATCAATGTCATTCTTTAGATTTTCTAGTTTTTGAACTATTATATCTTTTTGATTTTTTCCCTCTTCAGTTAACTTTATAAATACTATATGTTTAATCATTTCATTCTCCTCTTATAATGCCTTCATTACTTCATTCGCTGCAGCAATACATGCATCGATCTCTTCATCAGTGATCGTTGTGCAAATAAATCCAGCTTCATATTGGCTACACGCAAAATAAAAACCTTTTTTTAACATCTCTCTATGAAATTTTGCAAATCTTTCAAAATTACACTGCCCTACTTCTTTAAAATTGGTTGGCATAAAATCACAAAAGAAAAATCCAAACATGCTTCCTCTAGTATCCACTTGTAGTGCAATGTTATTATCTTGAGCTACTTTTTTAAGACCAGTAGTTAATCGAACTGCTTTTTGATTTAATTTTTCATAGATAGTTGCATCAGATTTTAATTTTTTCAAGCTCACAAGACCTGCAGCCATAGCTACAGGATTTCCGCTTAATGTTCCTGCTTGATAAACAGTTCCCTCTGGGCTTAAGTGTCCCATAATCCCTCGTGAAGCTGCAAACGCACCAACTGGCATTCCTGCACCAATGACTTTACCAAAAGTGATAATGTCCGGCTTTGTTGAAACAATCCCTTGGGAACCTTTTAAACTTGCTCTAAATCCACTCATAACTTCATCAAAGATCAGTAATGCACCATTCGCATCACAAAGTTCTCTACAAGCAGTTAAAAATTCTTCGCTTGCTGGAACCAATCCCATATTTCCTGCAATTGGTTCAATAATGATACAAGCAATATCTGAACTATCTGCAAAACATTGTTTTAGATTTTCAATGTTATTGTATTCACACAATAGTGTATGTTTTGTCAAATCTGCTGGAACTCCAGGAGAACTTGGAGCACCAAATGTTGCCAATCCAGACCCTGCTTGTACAAGAAGTGAATCTGAATGACCATGATAACATCCCTCAAATTTTACGATATCATTTTTCCCAGTAACTCCTCGAGCTAATCTAATAGCACTCATTACTGCTTCAGTACCAGAACTTACAAATCTTACTTTATCTATATTGTCAAACATTTCAACAATTTCAGTTGCTAATTGTGTTTCAAGTTCCGTTGGAGCCCCAAAGCTCAAACCTTTTTTTACTGTATCAAGTACTGCATTTTCAATATCACTATCGCAATGTCCAAAGATCAATGGTCCCCAACTTTGAACAAAATCGAGATATCTATTTCCATCAATATCTGTCATGTATGAACCCTCACCACTAGCTATAAACGGTGGCGTTCCTCCAACACTTTTAAATGCTCTTACTGGAGAATCCACTCCACCTGGAATTACTTGTTGTGCTTCATTATACGCTGCTATACTTTTTTCAAACATATCCATCCATTATAATTTTAAATTTTGGACATTATACTAAAAAGAAATGATGAAACAGCTAAGAATGTAAGTTAATCTATTGGAAGAGTTATCGTGAAGACTGCACCATCATTTTTATTATGAACAGTAAGTGTTCCATATAAACTTTCAGTGACAATTTTATGGCTCATATATAATCCTAAACCTGTTCCTTGACTTTGATGTTTAGTAGTGAAATATGGTTCAAATATCTTATCCATAATTTCCTGTGGTACTCCACCAGCATTATCTGCAACCTGAATAACTACATTTTTCCCATCAATCTCACAATGAATAGAAATCTTTGGTTTTTCTATAGATTTCTCTATCAAAATATCTTTAGCATTATTGATCAAATTCGTTATAACTTGTGATAATTCTCCACTTGCCATCACTTTTGAAACAGCTAAATCTTGATCCATTTCTACTTCAACTTCGATTTGATTGTTTTTTAATACAGGGGTTAATATTTGAATAGATTTTTTAATCACCTCTTGAATATCAATTTCAGATTGCGTTTTAGTTGTTTTTACATAATCTTTAAATGTATCAATTGTTTCAGATAGATAAGAAGTAGTATCTACAATATGCTTCATACTATCTTTCAAACATGCATCATCTAATAATTTCAAATCAGCTTGTACTGAAACACCACTGGCTAAAGAAGAAATTGCTGAAAGTGGTTGTCTCCATTGATGGGCTATGTTTCCTATCATAGAACCTAATGATGCCATTTTTTCTGAATGAATC
>JBNLDA010000026.1:0-16526 GCA_050304095.1 Arcobacteraceae bacterium
CAAGTTTGGAGATTTGATTGAAGTAGTTTCAGAAACTGGAAGCACAAGAATCAAAGCATATCCAACTGAAAAAATTGCACCAGATCAAGTTTTCTTTGTCCATGGATTTGGACAACAAAGTAATGGCTTGAGTGTTGCTAATAACAATGGTGGAAATGACAACGCTGTGATTAAAGATGTTATGGAACCAGTGTATGGAGCTGCAGCTATGCACGAAACAAATGTAGAGATTAGGAAGGTATAACAATGGCAAGATATGGAATGGCATTAGATTATAAAAATTGTATCAATTGTAAAGCATGTGAAACAGCTTGTAAAGAGGAAAATGGTGTTTTACTAGGTGCAGATAAACATAGAATTTGGGTTGGAGTAAAAGAGATTGAAGGTGAATTTCCATTATTGAGTATGGTATCAAACACTTTTTATCCAAGTCAATGTCAACATTGTGACGATGCACCTTGTCAAGAAGTGTGTCCAACAAATGCTACATATTATGGAGAAGATGGACAAGTAAGAGTTGATCCAGATAAATGTATCTTATGTAGTTATTGCATGAATGCATGTCCTTATGATGCAAGATATGTTGATGATAGAACAATGACAGTTGATAAATGTACATTTTGTACAGATACAAGATTGGCTCGAGGTGAGACAACAACTGCTTGTCAAAATACTTGTCCAACTAAGGTGAGAATATTTGGAGACCTTGATGATCCAAATAGTGAAATCAGTCAAGTATTAAGAGAAAGAGAACATTTTACGTTGAAATCTAATCTTGGTACAAATCCAAAATTGTTTTATCTAGTGTAAGGAGAGAAGATGAGTGTAAAAGAATTTGTAGCCTCAATTCCAATGAATAAGATTGGAATCAAAGAGCTTTTATCTTTTGAAAAAAATGCTTTGAATCTATTTATGGCATTAGTGATCGTTTCTTTATTAGCTTTATTTGCTATTGGAGTGACAAATTATTTGATGCATGGACATCATGCATACAATGTAACAAGAGAACATCCATGGGGATTATTAATTGCAGTGTATATTTTCTTTGTTGTTAGTTCAACAGGGTTGTGTATCGTTGGATCGCTTGGAGATGTATTTGGCTTTAAAGATTATATGGAGATTTCAAAACGAGCGATTTTTGGATCAATTGTAACGATCGTTGCTGGATTTGCAGTTATTGCTTTTGAGATCGGACATCCAGTGACAATGATGATCTACAATGTATTAACACCAGGTTTAACAAGTGCAATTTGGTGGATGGGTACTTTATATGGATTGTATTTAACTTTTATGATTATTGAGTTTGTGTTCCTTTTAAAACATGATATGAAAATGGCAAGAATCTTTGGATTGACTGGATTACTTGTTGGGCTTGCAGCTCACTCAAATCTTGGTGGAGTATTTGGATTTTTAAATGCTAGAGTTATCTCAAATGGTGTGTTTTATCCTACATACTTCATTTTAACAGCATTTATCACAGGTATCTTCCTAGCATTTATTATGTATGGATTTAGATACAAATTGAATTTCACAGAAAGTGGAAAGAAGATGTTAACGAACCTTGCAAAAATTCAAGGGTTGTTGATCTCGATTTTGATCTTTTTTGTTACATGGAAAATGTTAACAGATATTTATGGTGGTATGCCAAATCGTGCTGAAGTTGCGATGCATATACTTGCTAGCCCAACATTTTGGGCAGAGGTAATCTTAGCCATGGTAATTCCATTGTTCATCATTTTAAAAAGTGGTGGTAGAAATGTGACTGGAATGTTCTGGGCATCATTAAGTGGAATGGTTGGAGTGTTTTTTATGAGATACAATCTTGTACATGATACACAACTCAAACCATTGCAAATGATGAAAATCAAAGAATATCAGTTAGCTCCAACTTGGGTTGATTATTTTCCTTCTAGCAGTGAGATCATGATCTCTCTAGGTGGATTAGGATTGTGTTTGATGTTGTACTATGTTGGTACAAAAGTATTCAATTTGGATGAAAAATGAAACGCTTACTACTATTAGGATTGTTGGGGATAGTAGTAAATGGTTATGAACTGCCAAAAGATATAGCAGTTAAAGAAGCATCACATGCGGTTCACGAATTGCACTCGATGATGAAAAAAAATGTAAAAGATAAAATTAGAAAAGATGGTCTTGTAAGTGCTGCACACTTTTGTGCAGAGGAATCATATAAGGCAATTGATGATCTCAATAAAAGTTTGGGAGATAATATCAAGATCAAAAGAGTGAGTTTAAAAAATCGAAACCCTCACTCTTATCCTCAAGAGGATGAAGTGGAGATATTAAAAGCATTTGAACTATTAGAACATTCTGATGTTTATATGCCTCAAAATATTGTTCAAGCAAAAGAAGAGAATAGGTATAAAATCTATTTCCCTGCAATGATGGCAAGCAGAAACTGTAAATTGTGTCATGGAAAACTTGACACAATTGATAAGGAGGTTAGGGACTTATTGAAAGAAAAATATCCAGAAGATCATGCATATGGATTTTCAAGTGGTCAAGTTAGAGGTGCAGTTGTTATAGATATAACAGTAAACAACCAAAAGGAGAAAAAATGAAAGCATTAAAATTAGTAGCGGCAGGAATGTTAGTATTTGGAGTAAGTGGGTTTGCACAAGACTATACTCAAGGTGAGATTTATCAAGCAATGTGTCAAAAATGCCATGGACAATTCGCTGAAGGTAATCCAGCTAAAGATGGTCCAAGATTATCAAATAGATCTCAAGCAGAACTTGAAGTTGATATCTATGAGTTAGAAGGTGATGGATATCAATCTTCTGGAGCTCCACATAATAAAATGGAATATAACTTAACAGTTATTGAAAATAAAGGGATGCATGTAGATGCAGACAAAATGGCTGCATATATTGCAGAAACATTTGGTAAAAACAACTAAAAATTACTTATAATCATTGGCTTAGGAATTCCCTAAGTCAAGATTATTGTATCTGTTTATCCGGTTTCCCGTGTAAATATCCTTGCGAATAATCAATTCCTAAAGACTCTACAATCGTTTGAATTTTATTATCTTCTACATATTCTGCAATTGTTTGCATCCCTAATTGTTGAGAGAAATTTACAATAGTTGATACAACCAATTGGGCATTTTTATTGACATTGATATTTTTGATCATAGATCCATCAATTTTTACATAATCTGCATTCAGTTTCATTAGATATTCAAAGTTACTATATCCAGTACCAAAGTCATCAATAGCGATCTTACATCCGTAATCTTTCACGTTTTGAATAAACTCATGAATATCATCAAAGTTTGCAATTGATTCAGATTCAACGATCTCAAATACAACTTGTTGACCGATCTCATATTTTTCAAGCATATTGTAGATAAATGTTTTTATTTCAGAATCTAAAATATCATTGATACTTAGATTTATTGAGAATTCATATGGTTTATCTTTAAAATTCTCAAAAGACTTTTCTATCACTTTTTTTGTGATTTGTTTATAAAATTTTGTTTGTTTGGCAATTTCTAAGAAGAAGAATGGAGATATCACTTTCCCCTCCTCATCAATCAGTCTTACCAATGACTCATACTTCTCTATTTTATTCGTATGGTTGTTGTAGATTGGCTGAAAATAAGGGACTATTTTGTCATTTTTAATTGCTGTTTCAATTATAAATGTCCATTTGATATTGTTTTCATACTCTTTTTGAAGTGGATTGTCATCTGTGTAAATAACAACATCTTTTGATTCTTTTTTTGCATATTTTAGGGCAATGTCTGCAGTCATCAATAAGGAGTCTTGCTTTTCATATGATATACCAATTGAAGTCCTTAATGAAAGCAGTTGTTTATCAAGCAAAAAGCTTTGTGAACGAATATGAGATTGTAATTGAGAAATAGTATTTGTTGCTTTTTCTTGATCGTCACAATGAGTACATAGCATTACAAATTCATCAGCTCTTAAATGAAAAATATCCCAATGAGGTGTTTTGTCAAGATAATTTTTGATCGTTTGCCCTAAAGCAATGATCACTTTATCTCCAAACTCATGCCCATAAAAGTCATTGATCTGTCGAAAGTTATCTATATTGATAATTGCTAACATACAGTATCTATCACTTTTGAGCGTTTGTAGTAGTTTATATCTATTTTTAAATCCAGTAAGCACATCCGTTGTTGCTACTCTTTCTAGTTCTTTTCTTTGATCTATAAGTTCTGTAATATCATTTCTCATTGCGATATATTCTACGATCTCATTTTTTTCATCTAATATTGGACGAATCACTGTTTTGGTCCAAATTGAAGATCCATCTTTACATCTGTTTTTGAGAATACCTCGCCATGTTTTTTTCTCTTTGATATCTCTCCACATTTTTTCATAGGTAGATTTTGGAGTATTTGGATCTCTTAAAATATTATGAGGTTTGTATAAAACTTCTTCCAGGGTATAACCAGTAGCTTTTAAAAATCTATCGTTAGCATAAGTGATTTGACCTTCAAGATCACTTTTTGAAGTCATACTTCCTTCATCCATAAGCTCTTGGTAACTTTTCAAAAATGCAAGATTCTTTTTAAGATTCGTTCCAATATGATTGATCTCATGTCTCATTTGTTGTAATTCATCAGTATTTTGTGGTTTGAACTCTTTGTTTTTTAATCCAGGATAAATTGTATTTAAAGCATCTCTTAAATAACTTATAGGATCTAAAACATATTTTTTGATGATGATTAAAGAAACAAAGAAGGTTGCAATGAAAACACTAAAACTTATAAGTATGGTAAGTAAAATTGTATCTTTCAATTGTTCTTGCATAGTCTTTTTATTTGTTATGATGTAGAAGTTTAAATCATTTTTATTTTCTGTAATAGCTGATTTGGATACTATGTAATATTGGTTGTTTTTAATTTTATTCCATAAAAGAGGAATAATTTTTATTGAGCTAAGTATTTGTTGATTATGAATTTCAAACACAAGATCATGTACAGTATTCTTCCTAATTTCTTTGACATTTGCTTCATCTAATATATAACATACATGCAAATAGCCTAATGGTTTATCAAGTGAATATAGCATTGTGGTATAACAAAGATGAAATTGATTGTCTTCCTTATGTGTTGCAAAAGTATTTAATGGGGAATTTAATTTCAAAATTTTAAGATCTTTTTTGGGAATCAATTGCTTATTGTCATCTAGAAAAATTTTATTATTAGATTGGTCATAACTTTGAATTTGTACAGATGTTTGATTCGTAGACCTAGTACTACTCATGAGTAAATCTTTATTCATATCATATATTGCTATAGATGTATTGTTAGAGGTCGAAAGCCATTTAGTTGTTTTCTTTATTATAGAGTATTTTTCGTTGTCAAACACCTCTTTATCATAGTTGTTTTCATCTTGGTAGTTTACGATTAAATTTAGAGATGCTATAAATTCATTATTTTTTGTTATGTCATCGTTAAGAAATTTTATATTGTTTTTAATGCCATTAAAATGATTTAAAACTATAGATGTATCATGTTTGTGATCATTTTGAATTTGTTTATTATATAAGCTATTCATACTATTATAGTAAATAATAGCACTCAGAGCGGTACTAGTCGTAATAATGATAAGTAGCCAAATAAAAAGTTTTCCTTTAAGTGTCATTTTACCTACTTTTTAAAATATCGGTGCAATATTTTTTGCATTTTCTTTTGTGATAATTGTTGTTGGAAGTTCAATATCTCGATTAAATGTTTGTTTGTTAATCATTTTGAGTATAATTTCAACTGCCTCTTTTCCTGCAGTTTGATAGATAAAACTTGCATATTGTGTTCCTAAAAGAATTGCTTCTTTTGCTTCTACATTATAATCAATTCCAATCATAGGGATATCAATTGGCAAATTATATTTGTTCATCACTTCTCTAACACCTACTAACATAGCATCGCTATGTGAATATATTGCATCAAATTTTTGTTTTTGCTTTATAAAAATCTCTTCAGTTACTTTGATAGCATCTGATTTTTTATAATTTGCTCTTACTTTTGTTACTGAAATCTTTGGATATTGTTTAAGATAGTCCATGAATCCATTTTCTCTTTCAGTTGATGTAGTTGCATTAGCAACTCCTTGATACATCAATACTTTTCCTTGATACTTGATTTTCTGTGCAAGTAGTTTTGCTGCATCATACCCTATTTGATAATTGTTTGGTGCTATAAAGGTTGTATAGTCATCTGTTGAAATATGTCTACTGATTAAAATTACTGGAATATTATTTTTTAATGCTTTTTGTAAAACTATAGATGAGATTCTAGGATGAATAGGTGGAGCAATAATAAAATCGACTTTTTCTTGAATAAGTGCTTCTATATTCATTATTTGTTGTGAAATACTTCCTTGAGAATCTTTTGCTATTAGCTTTAAATTATCATGATTAGCTACTGTGTTTCTTATTTCTTGATATTGTGCATCATACCATGGCTTTTCAAAATCTGCACCTGCATATCCAATAGTATAGTTTTTAGCCAATACTGAGCAGCTCAAAAGTAAGAGAGAAATGATTATTTTTTTCATATTGTAACCTTAAAAAGCAGATATTGTACCAAAGAACCATAAAAAAATCAAATAATTCTTTTTAAAAGTCATATTGTCATAAAATTGTTATTTTTTAATTAACAATGCTATCATTATCCAAGATACAATAAATCCAACTCCACCAATTGGAGTAATTGCACCTAAAACTTTGATTCCAGTTAATGCCATTGTATATAAACTTCCAGAAAATAAAATGATAGAACCAAACATTATATATCCAGCTTTTGTTAATTTTTTGGTATCAACATCACTTAATGTTGATAAAAATGCGATAAACAATAACCCAATGGCATGGTAAAAATGATATGTAACTCCTTTTTGCCAAACTTCTAACATATGAGCATCAACCATATCTTTTAAGCCATGCGCTCCAAATGCTCCTAGGGCAACACCTAAAGCCATCATGACTGAACCAAGTTGGATAAATTTTTTTGTTGTAGATTGCATCTATTATTCCTTATAATTGTATCTCTAATGCTATTGGGCAGTGATCACTACCAAATATTTCACTCATTATATAAGCATTGTGTAAATTAGATGTTAAGTCTTCAGATACATAGAAATAATCAATTCTCCAGCCAACATTATTGGCTCTGGCATTGGCTCTATAGCTCCACCAGCTGTAATGATCTGGTTCATCACCATTAATATGTCTGAATGTATCTACATAGCCATGGTCTAAGAATTTAGTGATCCAATCTCTTTCCATTGGTAAAAATCCAGAAACATCTTCATTGGCTTTAGGACGGGCAAGATCAATTGGAGTATGAGCTGTATTCACATCACCACATATAATAATAGAATAGCCTTCTTTTTTTAGATTTTCACAATGCTCTAAAAATCGATCATAAAATTCCATTTTATAAACAAGTCTTTCTTCTTTACTTTGTCCATTTGGAAAATAGACATTAAAATAGGCAATTTTTTTATCACCTGCTTCAAAGTGAAATTCATTGATTCGACCTTCACTAAGTATATCAACACTTGGAGTAGTGCAAGTAAAGATTGGTTCTATATCTGTATAAAGTGCCGTTCCTGATTGTCCTTTTTTACTTGAAGAGTTCACAAGAACATTTTTATATTGTTTGTCAAAGATTGTTGGTGGGATTTGTTCACGTTCAGCTTTGATCTCTTGTAGTCCTAAGATATCTACTTGTTGTTCATCTATCCATTTTAAAGCTTCTTTTTTATCAACAGCCCGTATACCGTTTACATTCCATGAAATGAATCTATATGTTTGCATCTATTTCCCTGTTTTTTATTTGAATTTTACTAAAAAATAGAAAATCTAGACTTAAAGATTTTATTTAAGACTAATTTTATCCTAATTGATTTACAATACAAAAATCAAAAAAGGATAAAAATAGTCCTATTTAAAAATGATAGTTAAAATCAATAGAGGAACCTTAATGGAAGTATATTTAGACAATAACGCAACAACAATGGTAGATCCAGAAGTATTTGAGGCAATGAAGCCATTCTTCTGTGAGATCTATGGGAACCCAAATTCATTGCATAGATTTGGAGCAGGAACACATCCAAAGATGGTTGAAGCACTGAATGAACTGTATGAAGGAATTAATGCAGCTGATGAAGATGATATTATAATTACTGCAAACGCAACTGAATCAAATAACTGGGTATTAAAAGCAATCTGGATTGATCAAATTTTAAATGGTGATAAAAAACATATTATTACTACTGAAGTTGAACACCCTGCTATTACTGCTACTTGTAGATTCCTAGAATCTCAAGGAGTAAAAGTAACTTACCTAACAGTTAATGATCAAGGAACTATTGAAGCATCTAGCGTTGAAGAACATATCACTGATGAAACTGCACTAGTAACAGTTATGTGGGCAAATAATGAAACTGGAAAACTTTTTCCAATTCATGAAATTGGTAAGATATGTAAAGCTAAAGGAGTACTATTTCATTCTGATGCTACTCAAGCAATTGGTAAAGTGCCAGTTGATGTACAAACAGCAAATGTTGATATGATCTCTTTTTCTGCTCATAAGTTTCATGGTCCAAAAGGAGTAGGGGGACTTTATATTAAAGCAGGTATTACCTTAACTCCATTAATGCATGGTGGTGAGCAAATGGGTGGTCATAGAGCTGGAACAGTTGATGTAGCCTCTATGGTTGGTATGGGTAAAGCTATGAAATTAGCAACCTCTACTATGGCTTTGGCTTATGAAGCAAACCATGTGAGAAAATTAAGAGATAAACTTGAAAATGCAATCCTAGCTTTACCAGATACTCTTTTAATTGGTGGTAAAGAAAATAGAACTCCTAATACAACTTTAATCTCTATTCGAGGAGTTGAGGGTGAAGCAATGCTTTGGGATCTAAATCAAAATGGAATTGGAGCAAGTACAGGTAGTGCTTGTGCAAGTGAAGACCTTGAAGCAAACCCAGTTATGAATGCCTTTGGTAGTGATAGTGAATTGGCTCACACTGGTGTGCGTTTTTCTCTTAGTAGATTTAATACTGAAGAACAAATAGATTATGCAATTGAAAAAATCACTAATGCAGTGAATAGACTTAGAAGTATATCTAGCTCATATGCGTATACTCCTAAGAATCATAAAAGTGAATTATAAAAAAGAAAAAAAGTAAAAGGAAAAGATAATGGCAAAAAATGATTTAATTAGCGGTTCAATCTGGGATGAATATAGTAACATCGTAACTGAACGTATGAATAACCCAAAATTTATGGGTGAAATAACTGAAGATCAAGCTGCAGCATTGAATGCAGACCTAATCGTTGCAGACTTTGGAGCAGAGTCTTGTGGTGATGCAGTAAGACTTTATTGGGCAGTAGAAAAAGAGAGTGAGAAAATTGTTGATGCACGATTCAAATCATTTGGTTGTGGTACGGCTATTGCAAGCAGTGATGTTATGACTGAACTATGTTTAGGGAAAAAAGTAGAAGATGCAGTAAAGATCACTAACATTGATGTTGAAAAAGCAATGAGAGATACTCCTGATGTACCAGCAGTTCCACCTCAAAAGATGCACTGTTCAGTTATGGCCTATGATGTAATTAAAAAAGCAGCCGCTCAATACAAAGGTGTTGATATGGAAAGCTTTGAAACAGAATTCATTGTATGTGAATGTGCACGTGTATCTTTAGATACAATCAAAGAAGTAATTAGAATCAATGATCTTAAAACAATTGAACAAATCACAGACTATACAAAAGCTGGAGCATTCTGTAAATCTTGTATTAAACCAGGTGGTCATGAAGCAAAAGATGTATACCTAGTAGATATCTTAGAAGAAGTTAGAAATGAGATGGCAAAAGAATCAGCAGATGTTGCACTTGAAGCAAATGCATCTGGAGACTTTGCTAATATGACTTTAGTGCAACAAATCAAAGCAGTAGATGCAGTGATTGATGAACATATCCGTCCAATGTTAGTAATGGATGGAGGAAATATGGAAATCATTGATCTAAAATTCAATGACCCATATTATGATCTATATATTAGATACCTAGGAGCTTGTTCTACTTGTTCAACTGGAAGTACAGGAACACTATATGCCATTGAATCAGTATTGAAACAAAAAGTTGATGAAAACATTAGAGTGTTGCCGATTTAATTTTAATCATTAGTTTAGGTAGTCAAGGTGTAAAAGCTTCGTCATATTGGCGGAGCTTTTTTGCTTTTTAACCAATAATAAACTATAATCGCAACATATTATTCAAATTATTTGTGATTGGAGCAAGAAAATGGATGCACTTCAAAAAGAAATTGAAAAACTTCATGATGATATTGTAGAAGATTTATATTCATTGGTTCGAAAATATCAAAATATCATAGGATGGGATATTCCTGAAAATGATGAACCAGAAGCTCTCAAAGAGATACTTAAAGTGATGCATGAAGCAATGGATCATGTTGAAGATTACGCACATAATATGGAAAAAGTAGAAGTAATAGGAGATGATTTTTAATGGCAAATGACCAGATACTAAAAAATACGAATGCAGAACTTTTAGATCAATTTAATGCTTCAGTGATGTTTGATAAAGAGTTATATGCTCAAGATATTAAAGGGAGTATTGCTCATAGTAAGATGTTAGCATTGCAGGGTATCATCTCTATTGAAGATCAAGAACAGATTGAAAATGGACTATTGCAGATTAAAGCTGATATAGAAGCAGGAAATTTTGAATGGAAGATCGAGCATGAAGATGTTCATATGGCCATTGAAAGTAAACTCACTGAGATGATCGGTGAAGCTGGAAAAAGATTGCACACTGCACGAAGTAGAAATGATCAAGTAGCTACTGACTTTAGATTGTATGTCCAAGATAAAAGTGTAGTGATCAAACACAAACTTCAAAAGCTAGTTTCAACATTGGTTGATATTGCTTCAAATCATACGCAAACACTTATTCCAGGGATGACGCACTTGCAACATGCGCAACCAATCAACTTTGGATATCATATGATGGCGTATGCAAATATGTTTAAAAGAGATTTTGAACGATTTGAGGATTCATACAAACGAAACAATGTTTCACCACTTGGAAGTGCAGCATTAGCAGGAACTCCACATAATATCGATCGATTCAAATCGTGTGAATTGCTTGGCTTTGATAGACCAAGTTATAGTGCCCTTGATACAGTAAGTGATAGAGATTTTGCTTTAGAGATACTTTTTAATATTGCTACAAGTATGATGCATATTAGTAGACTTTCTGAGGAATTGATTCTTTGGAGTTCGTATGAATTTCAATTTGTACGAATGAGTGATGAGTATGCAACGACTAGTTCAATAATGCCTCAAAAGAAAAATCCAGATGTACCTGAACTTTTAAGAGGGAAAACGGGACGAGCGTATGGAAATCTTATCTCGCTTTTAACAGTGATGAAAGGGTTACCATTAGCCTACAACAAAGACACGCAAGAAGATAAAGAGGGTGTATTTGATTCAGTGGCTACGATTGAGATCTCACTAGATATTTTAACTTCAGTAATGCAAACATTGATCATTAATGTTGATAAAATGGAAGATGCTTGTAAAGTAGGACATTTAAGTGCAACTGATCTAGCTGACTACCTAGTGCAAAAACAAAATATGCCATTTAGAACAGCATACTATATCACTAAAAATGTTGTAGCAAAGGCAAATAGTTTACATAAAGATATGAGTGAGCTTACTATTGATGAGATAAGAAGCAGTGATGACAATCTATCAACTATAGATGAAGAGATCGTACAGTATTTAGATTTGAGAAATTCTATGAACGCTCGAAACTCTTATGGTGGAACCAGTTCAGAGCAAACACTTGAACAAATAAAAATATTTAAAGACTGGCTTGTATCACTTTAATCAAGTGATACAGCTCTCACATCTCCAAATAATAATACATCTTTTAAAGTGGCTTTGTCACAAAGACCATCTTTATCCAAGGTGATATAAAGTTCCCCTCGAGGACTTGAAAAAATCTTTTGATTGATAAAGACTTTAAGGTCATTTTTTGCCAATATTTCAACATTGACTTTTCCATCGTCTTTATTCGCTCCAACGGCATAAAATGTATGCTCGATATCACTTGAAAGATTTTTGACAATCTCTTTGAGATTGAAAAAAAGTGAAAGAATATCATTGCTAGCATAGTATTCTAAAGGTTCACTACTTCTATCTTCTGCCCATTTTTTAGTAGTTTTATCCAGTGTTTTTGTTATTTTACTTTCTATAATTTTTTTATTTTGATGATCAAATTGGTATTCTTTGAGTCGATGTTTGACATTGTTGGTTACTTGTTTGCTATAAAAATCTGGGACAAATTTATTATCGATAATTGTTCCACGACTCAGATATGTTTCTTGTTTGTTTTGAGAAAGAAATTTGGCTAAGCCAGTCGTTTTAGCTTCCATTTTGATGGTATATTTATTTGAATTATCAATAGTGACTGAAGCAGTGGCAATACCAAGTTCTCCTAATACACCATAAGAGATAGAATAGTGTTTTTCTAAGTGTAGATTTTGTGCAAATATTTGTAAAAATGTAAAAAATAATAGTAAAATAGTTTTCATACAATCCCTTTAAAACGATATTATAGTGTATTTTATTTAATTTGAGTATAACTATTGTGGAATATTACTTGACAAATACTCACTCAACTTGCTATAATTGTTTAGCAATTAAAATATAGGAGTGCTAAAAATGAATAAAATATTTGAAAAACTAACAAACCAATTACATGAAACAATCGAGTCAGCGTTAAGTTTAGCGTTGCATAATAAAAACCAAGAAGTAGAAGTGATTCATATGGTGTGGGCATTGTTGACCAATACAAATAGTGTGATGAATCAGATGCTTAATAAAATGAATGTAGATAAAGCGGCTATTGAACTAGAAGCTAAATCTTATGCTCAAAAATTACCAAGTGTAAGCTCTGTGACAAAAGATAATATCAAAGTATCAAGAAGTTTAGTTGATACACTTGAAAAATCTTTAGGCTTAATGAACTCTATGGGCGATCAATTTGTTGCAGTTGATACTTGGATTATTGCCAATTTAGATAATAAAGTATTTAAAGAAGTATTAGGAAAATATATCGATCTAGTGGAAGTGAAAAAAACACTTGAAGCTATACGAGGTGGACAAACGATCCAATCTCAAAGTGCAGATGAAAATCTTGAAGCATTGAGCAAATACGGGATTGATCTTAATGCTCAAGCCATTGATGGGAAACTTGATCCAGTGATTGGTCGAGATGAACAGATTCAAAGAATGATGCAAATCTTGATTCGAAAAACAAAAAACAATCCAATTTTACTAGGAGAACCAGGAACTGGTAAAACAGCAATTGCTGAAGGCTTAGCTCAAAGAATCGTAGCCAAAGATGTGCCATTGTCATTGCAAAACAAAAAAGTAATTGCGCTTGATATGAGTGCATTGATTGCAGGAGCTAAATATAGAGGTGAATTTGAAGATAGACTCAAAGCAGTTATTGATGAAGTTAAAAAAGCTGGAAATATAATTCTCTTTATTGATGAGATTCATACAATCATTGGAGCGGGGGCTAGTGAAGGAAGTATGGATGCAGCCAATATCTTAAAACCAAGTTTGGCACGAGGTGAACTGCATACAATAGGGGCTACAACACTCAAAGAATATAGAAAATACTTTGAAAAAGATGCAGCGATGCAACGAAGATTTCAGCCAGTGTCAATTGATGAACCTAGTGTGAATGAAGCATTGCAAATTTTGCGAGGGATCAAAGAGAAACTTGAAACACACCATAATGTAACTATTGCTGATAGTGCATTGGTAGCTGCAGCAAAACTCAGTGATAGATATATCTCAGATAGATTTTTACCGGATAAAGCGATTGATCTAATTGATGAAGCAGCAGCAGAATTAAAAATGCAAATAGAATCTGAACCAGTGGCACTATCAAAAGTAAAAAGAGAAATTCAAACCCTTAAAGTAGAAAAAGAAGCTCTTTTGATGGAAAAATCTGATAAAAATGATGCAAGAATTGAAGAGATCAAAAAAGAAGTAGCCAATAAAGAGGAAACTCAACGATCTTTAGAAACTCAGTTTAATACTGAAAAAGAGACCTTTAATGCAAGTTCAAGTATCAAAGCAAAAATTGATGAGTTAAGAACAAAAGCAGAACGTGCAAAAAGAGAAAGTCGATTTGAAGAAGCAGCTCAAATTGAATATGGTGAGATTCCAGAGCTTGAAAAACAGATCAAAGTGAATGAAGAAAAATGGGCAAAAATGCAAGAAGTTGGAACACTACTTCGAAACTTCGTGGATGAGGAAGCGATAGCAAGTATTGTAAGCAGATGGACTGGAATACCAGTAAATAAAATGCTTACAACAGAAAAGCAACGAATCTTGCAAGTTGAAGAGGTCCTAAAAAAAGATGTAATAGGACAAAATGAAGCTTTACATGCAATTAGTCGAGCAATCAAAAGAAATAAAGCAGGACTTTCTGAAGAAAGCCGACCTATTGGAAGCTTTTTGTTTCTAGGACCAACTGGAGTTGGTAAAACTGAAAGTGCGAAAACGCTTGCAAAATTCTTATTTGATGATGAAAAATCTTTGATTCGATTTGATATGAGTGAATATATGGAGAAACATTCTGTTTCTAGGTTGATTGGTAGTGCTCCAGGGTATGTTGGATATGAAGAGGGTGGTCAACTTACTGAAGCTGTACGAAGAAAACCATATAGTGTGATTTTATTTGATGAGATCGAAAAAGCACATCCAGATGTATTTAATATCCTTTTACAAGTGCTTGATGATGGACGATTGACAGATAATAAAGGGGTAACAGTTGATTTTAAAAATACGATTATTATTCTTACATCAAATATCGGAAGTCATAAGATCATCACGATTGATGATAAAGAGCAAAGAAAATCAGAAGTGTTAAATGAACTTAAAGGTCACTTTAGACCAGAGTTTTTAAATAGACTAGATGATATAGTGATCTTTGAACAACTTGGACTTGAAGCAATTACGCAAATAGTTGAATTGATGTTTGGTTCAATTGCTAAAAAAGTAGCACAAAAAGATATTACCCTTGTATTAACTCAAAATGCAAAAGAGTATGTAGCTAAAGCTGGATTTGATCCAGTATATGGAGCTAGACCATTAAAAAGAGCATTGTATGAAATAGTAGAAGATAAACTTGCTGATTTGATCCTTGAAGAAAAAATAGATGAAGGAAATACTGTAGAATTCGATGTTCAAAATGAACAAATCGTCGTTAATATCAAATAAAAAGTTGGGTTAAGCCCAACTTTTTAGAAAGTTAAGCTAAAATTAATTGACAATCTAAAAATTCTTAGATATAATACCGTCCTCATTTGGGATGTCAGGGTAGCTCAGCTGGCTAGAGCGCTGGTCTCATAAGCCGGAGGTCGAGAGTTCAAGTCTCTCTCCTGACACCATTTGTAAAAGCCTGAGTTAAACTCTTTTAAGAGATTTTAACTTAGGCTTTTTTTGTTTAAGGTTTTACTAGGTCCCACCTTGGGTCCCACTTTCATAACTTTCTATTTAAAAAAACTTTATCGCAATTTATAATATAATACATTCGTACAAATTAGTCCAGTTTAAAGGTAAAGCGATAAACGATTCAAAATTATTTTTGGATTAACAAAAAAATCTATGTTTGTAGATTGAAACTGAAAAAGCGGTTGATTTATGATGTGCTAATTCGAAGAATAAGTGCAATTTCTCACCTGCAATCATGAAGCCATTAGTTTGATAAATGCCTTCAAAAAGACTTGGAATGGAGTTTTATACATTTCAAGTAATTATATACTATTTCATGTAATAGTATTTTTATCTTCATATTTTACTCTCGTAGTATGATGTCATATTATATTGCAAAAGCAATGAAATTAAACAGTAGTTTAAGCTATTAGTTTAAACTATTGAAATAGGTTTTAGTAGAGGGTAGAGAGATATACCCTGACCTTGGAAACAGTGCTACTCGTATTTAGCTTTGAAATATGAGACAAAAACTACTTATTTGTTTGTATGTAGCTATTCCATAGATAGTTATAATATTGTTGCTTTATGATTCAAATACTGTGTGAAGTTATTTTAGTATTAATTACTAAAATTGATTTCTTACTTGAAAATAATAGTAGATCTCTTTCTGAAAGAGATAAAGAATTGTTTCAACATATTATCAATGTTCTAAGCAATATTGAAAAAAATATTAAAAACTAAAAGGAGTTAAAATGGTACATATCAATCAATTTATAGGGATAATTATCTATATAAAATAGATCTTCGTAAGAAGTTCATTCATACGCAGCACACCCAAAAGTGTCACTCAACAAAGCATAGAAACACTATTTGAAAATTATTGGATATTATATTTTGTACTTTTTTAAAATATCAATGATTTCTTGAGGTTGTTTACCTTGCCTCAGGTTATCATTGATTAATTTATTAATT
>JBNLDA010000027.1:0-16294 GCA_050304095.1 Arcobacteraceae bacterium
TCAAGAAGGTCAAATGGTGTTCTGTTTGTTTCTGCATATCCAGCAACTAAGAATAAGAAAAATGCTAATGGTTGTGTCCAAATTAACCAATCACTTACTCCACCTGCTTGATAGTTGTTGATATCAATCAATGATAAACTACCCACTAACATTAATGGAGCTAAAATAGATAGACCAGTTACAACTTCATATGATAAAAGTTGAATTGCTGTTCTTGCTCCCCCTAAAAGTGACCATTTATTTGCACTTGCCATACCACCTAGAAGTGGTCCATAAAGTCCTGTTGCCATAACTCCAAGTACAAATAAAATCCCAACATTGATATCTGAAATAATTGGTCGAACTGTATATCCAAAGATCTCAAATTCTGGGAAAAATGGGATTGCACTCATTGCAATAAATGCAGTGGCTGCAGTAATAATTGGTGCAATCATAAAGATTGGTTTAATCGAATTTTGTGGAACAAAATCCTCTTTTGTAAATAGTTTTGCACCATCTGCCAAAATTTGTAAAAGACCAAATGGCCCTACATGTTGAGGCCCTAATCTTCGTTGCATAAAAGCCAATATTTTCCGCTCAATATAAGTCGTAAAACCTGCAAGAGCTGAAAATATTAAAAGTACTACTAAAACTTTTATGATCGTTTCTATAATAATAGCTGTATCCATACTTACACCTTCTTAATTTCTGCGAGGTTATATCTATAACCATCAAACAGTTTTCTTGTTGGAATATTTTTGTCAAAAGTTGAAATATATCCTATGTTACCATCGATATGCTTATCAATAATTACATCTAAAACAATTTCTTCACCATTTGCACTAAGTGTTACTTTATCACCAGCACTAAACTCATAAGCTGTTGCTTTTGCAGCACTGATATAGTATCCAGTTTGTTCATTCAGTTCATGTGCTTTTTGAGTAAATTCATTGAATTGATTGATTGGATTTGCTCTATAAATAACTTCTTTGTCTGTATCAAATGTTGCAATAGTTTCAATTGTTTCTACTTCATCTGTTGCATTTGTTTCGCTCAAAGTTAATAAATAACCTCTATGTTCTTTAAAGTCATTTCCAAAATGATTTGGCATTTCATCAAATTTCATTGAAGTGAAACCTTTATCAACTGGTAGTTGCTCTGTAAAGTCAATAACAAATTCTGATTCAACATCAAGAGCATTTGCAATATCACTTAATTCATATCCATTATATGGCAATGCCGCATTCGTTGGTACTACTCTTTTATTGATATTAGTGAATGTTCCTTCTTGTTGATTCAAGGCTGGCATATCAAGGTCACCATCACCAATTGCATGTAATACAAAGTCACCACTATGATTGTAGCCGATACTATAGCTTCCTGCTTCATCATCAAGATCACATATTAAACTTACCCCTAGAGTATTTGTTTGTGTTGGGATCACTACTACTTTAAAATTTGTGTATTTTTCAATTAGACCACAAAGTTTTGCTAGATTTGTCGCTCTTGGATGTGTGATTACATCTTCACCAATGATCAAACTAAATGTATCTTTTTTATCTAGCATTGCTTCAATAGTTTCAAGTAATACCTCTTCTGTTCCTATCATATCAATTAGTTGTGTATATACATATTCAACTTGTGTTTCAACTTTTTTAGGAACGACTTTTTTTACTTCTTTCTCTTCACCTGTTTCTTCATCTTTGACTATTTCAGTGATAGTTTCTTTTACAGTTTCAGTAACTGTTTTTGTTTTTGTTTCTCGTAAAGATTGTAAATATGAAGCAGTTGCTTGCGGTAATTCTTTTCCAAATTGGTCAAGGATAAAATATAATACAGCTTCTTCAGCACCCACTTTGTGAGTGATTGTCTCTATTGTCTTTCCTTTTTTACCAAATCCTTCAACTACTGGATCAGCAATTGGATGGAAATAAAGTCCAGCCCCTTTATTCATACTAATCGCATTATTGAATGCATATCGTGCTAAATGAGCATCATTTTTCAACATTGACCCAACAGAGATGATAAAATTGCTAGAGTGAACATCATCTAGTGTTCCATTGTAAAGATTGTTTCCAGATGTTGATCCAAAATCATTCATGAATTTTGTAAATTGTGACGCATCACTATTAACTAATTTATATCCATGTTTCTCTTTTAGTTTTTGTAAGATCAACGCTTCTTCATTGGTAATGTATGAAGTGAATTTGATTGTATCGGCTTTTTTAAATGCATCAATTGCTTTATCAAATTGTGCTTCATCTTTAGAGGCAACTTTGTTTTCAAAGTCATAACCAAATCTTGCTGCTCCACAAAGTGACGTATAGTGAGAGTCATTAGTTACTCTATATATCTTTTGTTCTTGATTATTCTCGATTGACTCATGTTTTACTTCGTAATACATCAATGCACAATCAGAACTATGTGGATTTGATGCAGGAATCTTTGTTAATTCCCATGCATTTGATTTGTATTGGAAATCACTACTTACTAATGCCCCAACTGGACAAACAGCGATACATTCACCACAATCTGTACATTTATCTGCTTCAAATCCGATCAATGATTTGTTCAGCTTGTTCCACATTGCATACGCATCTTTTGGCATATTGTCTTTATAATCTTTATCAAGAGCTTCTGCCCCTCTTTTTACAGTTGATAGTGCATTTGAACCAATCATATCTTTACATACAGTCACACATTTTTCACAAACGATACATAAACCTGGGTCATATTTCATTACTCCCCAAGTCTCTGCTGGTCTATGTACATCTGGTACTGCTTGATGTTGTGCATCAACACCCATATAAAGTGAATAATTCTGTAATTCACATTCACCACTTTGATCACAAACTCCACATTGCAATGGATGGTTTACATCATAAACTTCCATTATTGCACGTCTCTCTTTTGCAATATTTTCAGTTACAGTTGTTATATCCATTCCATCTTTTGCTTTAGCATTACAAGCATATACTTGTTTCCCATCAGCTTCTACTAAACATAAACGGCACGCTAAAGTAGGTGTACATTTACTCAAATAGCAAATTGCTGGAATAAATATATCATTTGCTCTTGCAACATTAAGGATAAATTCCCCTTCAGTTGCTTGGCATTGCTTACCATCAATAGTTATTGTAATCTCATTACTCATCACTACTTACCTTCTCAATCTTTACTTGTTTATAACGGTAACCAGAGGGTACCGAATCATCGCTTAATCCATCGTCAAACGTTGGATACATTGCTACGGTACCTTTAATATTTGTATCTATCTTAAACATTTTTTTCGTCACTTTGTTATCATAAATTATGTTTACCATATCACCCGCTTCAATTTTTGCAGCTTTGGCAAACGACGCACTCCCTCTTAAATGTGAATCGGCTTTAAGCCATGGTGAACGTGAAGTTGCTTTATTGAATTGATGTAATGGTTCACATCTATAAACCACTGTTCCATCATAAGCTTCAAGTTCATCAATCTCTTCTAGCACATCTATACTATCGTTACTTTCACAACTTACATTATCCAGATAATACCCTCGTTTATCCACACCAGTATTTGTAAATCCAAATTGCATCTCATCAAATGATACAACTTTGAATCCCTTATTTACTGGTAATGTTTGTGTATAATCAATGGTATATTGTTTTGGTGAATTTATAATTTCATTGGCTAAATCATTTAAACAGTAACCATCAAATGGTAATGCTACATAAGTATTCACTATTTGTTTATTGATACTTACAAAGGTTCCCTCTTGTTGATTTAGTGCAGGAATATTAAAATCACCCTCACCTGTTTCACTCAAGACAAAATCACCTCGTTCATTGTATCCTACAACAAAACCTTCAGCTTCATCATCAAGGTCACAAATTAAACTCACTCCAAGTGTGTTTGTTTGAGATGGTACAGCAACAATTCTAAAATCAGAAAATTTTTCAATAAATGCTGCTAATCGTCCAATATTAGTTGCTTTTGCATGTCCAAAAACATCAGATCCAATCACAAGTGTTTTATTAGTTTTTCTAGCCATTTTCTTCACTAGTCTTTCTAACTCTTCTTCCCCAACATTTGATTCTGCACTTAGATATCCAATATCAAGATCATCAAGATATTGTTTCATCTCTTCGCTACCATTATCAATCAAGTATGAAGCTAATAGAGCTAATACACCCTCTTCACTTCCCACTTCATATTTAATGAATTGTGTGTATTTATTTTTCAATAGATCATCATCAATTGGATGCATATAGATGAATTCTGCACGTTGTTTTTTCGTTGCAATATTCAAGCTATATTTCACACCAGGATTATCTCTACTAATTCTTGAACCTAACATAATCACAAAATCAGAATCTTCAATCGTTTTTCTATCACCACTATAAAGCATTTGACCAGATACACTAGAATATCCAATCATAAACTTTTGAAAATTTCTTGCATCTTCATTTACAAGTTTTATTCCCAAACTCTCTTTTAGTGTTTGTAGAATTTGTGCTTCTTCATTCGTAATGAATGAATTGAATTTAATAGTTCCACATTGTTTTATTTTTTCAACAGCATTATTAAATGCACTGATATCTTTTCCATCACCTTTATTTTCAAAGTTGAATCCAAATCGACCAGCACCACATAATGAATCAAATTCAAAATCATTTTTCACTCTCATGATCTTTTGTGTGTATACATTTTCATCTCTATGTGTTTTTACATCATAATACATTGAACATCCACTACTACAGTGAGCACATGTTGCAGGAACTTGTTCACATTCCCAAGCATTTGTTGTGTATTTATAATAAGTCGAAGCTAATGCGCCAACTGGACAAACAGAGATACAATCTCCACATTGTTCACATCGACTCATTTTAATATCAATCGTTGAATTATATCCACCCGGTTTGATATATAGTGCTGCAGATCCTATTACTTCATTACAAGTATGTACACACTTTTCACACATGATACAAAGATTAGGATCGTAACTTAATACTCCCCATTTTTTGTTTTTTCTTTGTTGCTCTTGAGCGGCGAACTCTTGTGAATTAACTTTGAATTCTAATGTTTTATTTTGAAGATCACATTCACCACTTTTATCACATACACCACATTGTAATGGATGGTTTACATCATATGACTTCATGATATTTTGTCTATGCTTGAACAATGCTTCACTGTTTGTAGTAATCACAGCTCCGTTGACAGCTTTTTCTTGACAACTTAAGACATATCCATCAACACCCTCAATATTAACCACACACATTCTACATGATGCGATTGGCGTTACTTTAGTTAAATAACACATTGTAGGGATATAAATATCATTTGCTCTTGCAATTTCTAGGATAGTTTGACCATAAGTTCCATTACAAGTCTTACCATCAATAGTGATAGTAAGCTCTTTTCCTCTATGAATTACTCTTTCACTCATACTGCCACCATCCCGATGTAATAACATCTCATACATCTTTCTGCTTCTGCTTGTGCTTCAACAGCTGTAAATCCAAGATTTACCTCTTTGTTGTTATCTTTTCGCACTTCAGTAGCTAATTTTTCACTCTCTTCTCGAGGAATTCCAGGCATCCATCCAGTGATCTTTTCAGCTTTGTTATATACCTTTAATCTTGCATAGTGATCTTCCATGATCTCTTCATCAGTCAATGATACAGATCCATCATAAATGTATCGTGCCATTACTGATGCAGCTCGTCTTGCTTGACCAACTGCATTTACAATTGTCATAGGACCATATTCACAATCTCCAGCAGCAAAAAGTCCAGCTCGACTCGTCATATAATCTTTACCATTTGTTTGTAGAGTTCCCCATGAAGTCATCTCCAATTCCCATTCTTCAGGTAATATTTGAAGATCAGCACTTTGAGAAACTGCTGGAACTACATAATCACATGGGATTTCAAAAGATGCACCTTCAACTTTTACAAGTTGTGGTCTTCCACCATCTGGATCTGGTTGTTGTTCATATTTGTCAACAATTACTCCAGTAATCACACCATTTTCATCTAAAATCGTATCAATAGCTGAATAGAAAATAAATTCTACTCCCTCTTCAACTGCTTCAGTGTATTCTTCATAAGTTGTATTTCTAATAATCGTTTTTTCATCTCTTCGGTATAGCATAACAACTCGTTTTGCACCTTCTCTAATTGAACATCTCACAACGTCCATAGAGGTAAATCCACCACCAACACAAACAACAGTTTTACCTTCAAGATCTTCTCTTGCAGTAGAACCAATCTCATATTTATTCCAAAGGTTTACTTTATCAAGCATATCTATTGCTCCCCAGTAACCTTTATAAGATGGATCTTCATTTCCACATCTAATCTTTTTAGAAAGTCTTGTTCCAAATGCTAACAATGTAGCATCAAACTCTTCATCGATCTCTTTTAGACGTTCAGCAGTAACTCTATGATTTGTAATGATCTCAACACTTGGAAGATCCGCTACTAATTGAATATCTTTATTATATTTGTCAATTGGCATCCTATATTCAGGAACTCCAACGGCAACCTCACCACCAAGTACTGGTAGTTCTTCAAATATTGTAACCGCAATCCCTTGTAATCCAAGGTAGTATGCAGCAGTTAACCCAGCAGGACCTGCTCCAATAATAGCAACTTTTTTACCATCATTTCTTGGTTTTTGTGCTTTTACAGGATGGAACCATTCAAGTTCGTGGTCAGTTTCATAATCTGCACCTACACGTTTAAGTTCCATGATCGATACTGGCTCATCAAGATTACCTCTTCTACATGCATCTTCACATGGATGCGGACATACACGTCCACAAGTATGAGATAGAGGCATTGTTTGTCTTGTAGATTGTAATGATGCTTCAAAATTAAGGTCTCTAACCCCTTCAATATATCCAGGGATATCAACATGTGCTGGACACATATCTGTACAAGGTGCTGTTACTTTAGCGATATATTTTTCAGTATCTTGGTCATACCAAGGTGATTTTTTTTGATTGTTGATACAATCTAAAAACTGATACTCAAAATAATCCATCATTTGTAACAATGGAACTGGAACTGTTTTTCCAATTTCACATTTACTTGTACTGGTCATTGTTGAAGAGATCTCTTTTAAATGATCTAAGTCACTTAAACTTCCTTCTCCTCGACCAATTTTGTCTAACACATCATATAGAATTCTTCCACCCCAACGTCCTGGAGCACATCTTCCACAAGCTTCAGAGTACACTTGATATTGAGCAGCATAATTAATTGCAAGTTTTACAACATCTACATCCTCTTCAAATAATGCGAATCCATCCCATCCGACAAAAGCTTTGGTTGGACTATCAGCATCATAAGAGGCTGGCAATTTGGCACTAGCTTCTTGCCAATCGTCACGATCTACGCCACGATTGTCAATCACTTCACCAAGCCATGTACTAAAAAACACTTTTGCCATATTATGCTTCTTGTTCTTCTTTTACCGTCTCAACAGCTGGAGCAGTTTTTTTAATTACTACTGTCCAATCAACTTCATTGAATTTTAATGAGTTCATGAGTGTGTAATTGTTTTCTTTTACCATATCGGCAACTTTTTGAATTGGTGAGAAATCACCCACTTCAAATAAGAAGATTCCATTTTCATCTTCAGCTATTTGAGTATCCATTAATTCAAACATTTTTGCGTAAAAATCATCTTTTAATGGTCTTAAATCAAATCTTTTCATCCTAGCCCCTTATCTATCGATTTCACCAAATACGATATTTAAGTTACCAATAATCGTTACAACATCGGCTAATTGGTGCCCTGGTAACAATTCTTGTAAAATCGCAGTGTGTTGGAAACTTGGTGCTCTAACTTTTAATTTGTAAGCGTATGGAGTTCCATCTGAAACTATGAAATAACCAAGTTCCCCTTTTGGAGATTCAGTTGCTACATATACTTCACCTTTTGGTGGTTTCATCCCTTGTGTTACTAAAACAAAGTGTTGCATTAATGAATAGTTTTGTGTCATCATCTCTTCTTTAGAACAAGAGATAAATTCTGGAGCATGAGCCATTAATTGAGTATCACTCTGCTCATACATTGGAATCAATTGTTTTAAAATCTTGATTGATTCATGCATCTCTGCAAAATAACATTTATATCTTCCATATGAATCACAAGTAGTTGCAACTGGAATGTCAAAATCTAATTCTGGATAGATTCCATATGGCATCTCTTTTCTTAAATCCCATTTTACTCCACTACCTCGTAAAGCAAGACCTGTACATCCCCATGATTTTGCCATCTCAGGAGAGATGACACCGACATTCTCAAGTCTCATTTTCCAAATTCTATTTTGAGTTAAAAGACCTTCATATACTTCAATTTGTTCTGTTAAGATATCCATGAAGTTCTCTAGTTGTTTTGTCCAACCAGATGGTAAATCCAATGGAACTCCACCGATTCTTACTGCACTATGAGTCAATCTTGCTCCACAATAATCTTCCATAAGATCCATTGCGAATTCTCTTTCACGGAATGCATATAAGAATACAGACATTGCCCCAACATCTAGCGCGTGAGTTGCTAACCAGAAAAGATGAGAGATAAGTCTATTGATCTCTAACAACATTGTTCTGATAATTTCAGCTCGTCTTGGAGCTTCTACACCGATCATTTTTTCAACTGCTAAAGCAAACCCATAGTTATTTGAGGTTGAAGCGATATAATCAAGTCTATCTGTAGTTGGTAAGAACTCATTATAGATCATGTTCTCACCCATTTTTTCTACACCTCTGTGTAGATATCCAATATCTGGAACGGCTTTAACGATCTCTTCCCCTTGAATTTCAAGGATTAATCTCAACTGACCATGCGCAGAAGGGTGCTGTGGACCAAAGTTAACCACCATTGTGTTATCAACTTTATCAAATGATAAGTTTTCAAAAAATGGTTTTAATCTATTTTTTACTTGCACATTAACTCCTTATCTTCGCTTCTTAAGTACAGTGTTTTTATTTTCATCAAACTCTTGTACTAATCGTGCACCAAATAATCTTACACCACCTTCTTCTTGGTATGCTAATGGTGTATGTTCTGGTTCTTTTCCATCAGTGATATCAACACCTTTTGGAACTTCATGACCAAGTCTTGCGAATCTTTCTGTATCATATCTGTCAATTGCTGCTTGATCTCTAATTTCTGGACCAATGATATCTCGTGCATCTTTTCCAAAGATCTTATCTACTTCATACCATTGTGCTGCTTCATCACCATGTAATGGATAAGTCTTTCTTAATGGATGATCATGCCAATCATCTGGCATAATAAGTCTTTTCATGTATGGATGGTTATTTACTTTTACTCCATACATATCATACATTTCTCGCTCAGACCAATCTGCAGATTTAAATAATGAGATTACTGAATTAATTGCTTGTTTTTCATTGATAAATGTTTTGATTCTCATTCTTTTTCTTTTTGATGTTGAAAGCATTTCATAGAATACTTCAAATCCACCACGATCTGCAATATAATCAATTGCAGAAAGTTCCATCAAAAAGTCATAACAAAGTATCTCTTTAGCATGTTTTACTGCTGCAACATTATCTTGTGAATTTACATAAACCACTAATGTTCCCATTTGAATATAACTCTCAACGATCTCAAGTTTTTTACCTAAACTACTTACATCATTAGAAAATGTCGCATCAGTATATGCTGGTAACTTTGGTAATTGTGGAGTTACATAAAATCTATCATTGTAATATGATTTTTTTTGTACATCATTTTTTGGTGTATATTTTCTCATTACACTAACCTTTTTGGTTTTTGAGCTTTTCCAGCTGGTTCTCTTCTGATTTTCTTTTGTAACATCATCAATGCATACTGTAATGTTTCAGGTCTTGGAGCACATCCAGGAAGATAAATATCTACAGGAACAACTCTATCGATCCCTTGAACTGTTGCATATGTGTTGAACATTCCACCAGTATTTGCACATGATCCCATAGAGATTACCCATTTTGGATCTGGCATTTGATCATATAATCTTCTCATAAACTCTGCGTGTTTCTTCGTTAGCGTTCCAGCTGCTACGATAACATCTGATTGTCTAGGAGATGCTCTAAAGATTGTCCCCATTCGGTCAAAGTCATATCTTGAAGCACCACTTGCCATCATTTCGATCGCACAACAAGCCAAACCATAAGTCATAGGCCAAAGTGAGTTACTTCGACCAAAATTTACAATCTTGTCAATTGTTGTTAGTGCAATAGGTGCACCTCCATCTTGTAAATAATTTACTTTATGCTGTGCCATTCAAGCGCTCCTTTTTTCCATGCGTAGATAAATCCGATTGTAAGTAATACAATAAACAGAATCATTTCAATAAATCCAAACCATCCAAGTACTTTGAAATCAACAGCCCATGGAAACATAAAGATGATCTCTACATCGAACAAAATAAACAATAACGCCATCAAATAAAATTGAGCCGAAATTGTATTAGGTTGTTTCGTTACTTCTGGTCCACATTCATAAATTGTACATTTAAGCTTTTCTGTGTCCATTCTTGCTAGTTTTTTACTAACAATACGAGCTAAAGCAGTAGTTGCATAAAAAGCACCGAAAGTCAGAACAAACATTACAAAAGCCCCGAAATACGGATGTGCAAACTCCATATGAGTCATATTTTCCCCTTTAAATATCTTTAAAAAGTCGACTATGATCGACTATAAACGGACTAATGTTATCCAAATGTAAATGAATTACGACTTAGTAATTTTTTTCCTATAAGTAGAACTAATTTTATGTCACAAAAAGAAACAATGGAATATAATAACGGTTATGAAGATTTTAGTAAGCGCCCTTGAAACATCTGCCAATGTCCATTTAAAAGAATTGACTAAACATTTAAATAATAATGTAGAACTTTATGGTATTTTTGACAAATCACTTGGAAATTCCCTATATGACCTATCATCTTTAGCGATTATGGGTTTTGTAGATGCAATAAAAAGGTTACCTTTTTTCTTTCAACTCAAATCTGAAATGGTTACCCTTGCAAAAGATGTAGACAAAGTACTTTTGATCGATTCTTCTGGGTTTAATTTACCTTTGGCAAAAGCGATCAAAAAAAAATATCCAAATAAAGAGATCAACTATTATATCTTGCCACAAGCTTGGGCATGGAAAAAGGGAAGAATCAAAAAACTAGAACTTTATTGCGATAATTTATATTCAATTTTACCTTTTGAACAAGATTTATATAGCAATAAATCAAAAATTAAATATGTTGGTCATCCACTTTTAGATGAAATTGGATTATTTAAAGAAAATTTTATACAAAATGATACCATCGCATTTTTGCCAGGCAGTAGAAAAACTGAAATAAAAAACTTGATGCCAATTTATAAAAATGTTGCACAACAACTAAAAAAAAGATCTATTTTAGTAATTCCGTCCCATTTTACACAAGAATATATTGAAGAAGTATATGGAGATATTACTCAATTTGAAATATCACATGATACGCATAAAACACTCAATGACTCTAGTTTTGCATTTGTATGTAGTGGAACTGCTACACTAGAAGCATCTCTTATTGGAACACCATTTGTTTTATGTTATATCGCTAAGAAACTTGATTATGCTATTGGAAGTCGATTGGTCAAATTGCCATATGTAGGTTTAGCCAATATCTTTTTTAACAAAATGCACCTTCCTGCTATGCATATTGAACTATTGCAAGAACAAGTAACAGTAGAAAACGTACTTGATGCATATCATCAAACAAATTGTGAAACTTTCATTCAAAATTCTATAAAGTTACGTAACTATTTACAACATGGAAGTTCATCTACTGTTGCCTCACTACTTCAAAACTAATTAGCAGAAAATAAACTTCTTTTTGGTAAAATAAATGTCTTAAAAATCAAGAGGAAAAAATATGTTAGATGTTGTAGAAATTCAAGAGATATTACCACATAGATATCCATTTTTATTAGTAGATAGAATCACAAGCCTAGAAGAGGGAAAAAGTATCGTTGGATACAAAAATGTATCAATAAGCGAACCTGTATTTGAAGGACATTTTCCAGGTCATCCTATTTATCCAGGAGTTATGATCTTAGAGGGTATGGCACAAGCTGGTGGTGTATTGGCATTGAAAAGTGCTGGATTATCAAATGAAGAATTGAAACAAAAAGTGATCTATTTTATGAGTATTGATAGAGCTAAATTTAGAAATCCAGTAAAACCTGGTGATAGATTAGAATACAGAATTGATGTGATCAAATTGAGAAAAAATTTGATCGTGCTTGATGGAAAAGCCTTTGTTGATAATGTATTAGTGAGTGAAGCTGAACTCAAAGCAATGGTCGTAGATAAATAAGTAGTATCAATGAGCCAAATTCATTCAACAGCTATAATCGAAGACGGAGCTAAAATAGGAGAAAATGTAACTATTGGTGCATTTACTATTATTGGTTCGCAAGTAACAATAGGCGATGGGTCTAGTATTGGAAGCCATTGTGTTATTGAAGGAAAAACAACGATTGGGAAAAACAATCAGATCTTTTCTCATGCAGCCCTTGGAACGATCCCACAGGATCTAAAATTCAATGGGGAAGATGTAGAATTAATTATTGGAGACAATAATAAAATCAGAGAGTTTACTCTCTTTAATCCAGGAACCCAAGGTGGTGGTGGAAAAACTATCATCGGAAGTAATAACCTTTTCATGGGATATACGCATGTAGCACATGATTGTATTATTGGAGATCATTGTATCTTTGCCAATGTTGCAACACTTGCAGGGCATGTAGAGATTGATGATTATGTAGTTGTAGGTGGATTAACTCCTGTACATCAATTTTGTAAAATAGGCACTCAAGCAATGATCGCTGGTGGATCAGTAGTCACTCAAGATATTCCACCGTACACATTAGCTGAAGGCAATAGAGCTAATGTAAGAGGGCTTAATCTTACAGGATTGAGAAGAAGATTAGACAATAGAGAAGATATCGATCAAATCAAAAAAGCTTACAAAGAACTTTTTGAATCTGGTCAACCGTTACAAGAAACGGCACAAAACTTGAATGATACAACAAACAACGAATATGTAAAAAAATTGACATCATTCGTACTAAATACAAAAAGAGGAATCCCTTTTAATAGGAAATAATATGAGTAAACTAATTTGTGATTTTTGTGGAGCTGAAGATTCATCTTCAAATCCAATTTTATCTGGAGAACATGCATCAATTTGTAAAGCATGTGTAGAAGCAGCCAATGATATTATGCAGGGGCAAGATCCACATGAAAAAGAGGAAAACAAACATAAATCATCTCCAAATGAGAAAATGGAGAAAAAGCTTCTTTCACCAACAAAATTAAAAGAGATATTAGACAATTATATCGTTGGTCAAGAAAAAGCGAAAAAAGTTTTAAGTGTAGCAGTATACAACCACTACAAAAGAATTTTCAAATCAAATACGATTGCAGATGATGATACGCAAATCAATAAATCTAATGTATTATTGATTGGACCAACGGGATCAGGAAAGACATTATTAGCGCAAACTATTTCAAAATATCTTGATGTACCCTTAGCAATAGCTGATGCAACAAGTTTAACAGAAGCTGGTTATGTTGGAGATGATGTTGAAAATGTCATTACAAGACTTTTACAAGCAGCCAATGGTGACATCAAAAAAGCTGAACAAGGGATCATTTTCATAGATGAGATCGATAAAATCTCTCGAATGAGTGAAAATAGATCGATCACTAGAGATGTATCTGGAGAGGGAGTTCAACAAGCTCTTCTTAAAATCATTGAAGGATCAGTGATTAATGTTCCGCCAAAAGGGGGAAGAAAACACCCTGGACAAGAAGCAGTACAAGTAGATACTACTAATATTTTATTTATTTGTGGTGGAGCTTTTGATGGTCTTGAAGAGATTATCCAAAGAAAAGAGGGAAATAATGCCTTAGGATTTAACCAAACTAAAAAAGGAAAAGTTGAATCTAAAGATATCATCACAAAAGTAGAACCAGATGATTTGACTAAATATGGTCTGATCCCAGAATTAATTGGTCGACTTCATATGATCGCAACATTAAATGAGATTAGTGAAGATGATATGGTGCATATTCTTACTCAACCAAAGAATGCATTAGTAAAACAATATATTAAATTATTGAAAATGGATGATGTTGAATTGGTCTTTGAAGAAGATGCATTACGAACAATTGCAAAAAAAGCACTTGATAGAAAAACTGGTGCTAGAGGATTAAGATCAATTTTAGAAGAAACAATGTTAGATATCATGTTCAATATTGAAACATATCAACATACAACAGTTAATATTACGCAAGAGATGGTTGAAAAAAACAGTTCAACTCAAATAGATAATAAAACAAAAGTCGCTTAAGGATTTATATGATTTTAGATAAATTAATTGGATTATTTTCAAATGATATGGCTATTGACCTTGGAACTGCAAACACTATTGTTTCAGTTAAAGGGAGAGGGATCATTATCAATGAACCATCAGTTGTAGCAGTACAACACGATAGATATGGAAAAGATAAAATTTTAGCAGTTGGTGCTGAAGCAAAACAAATGATCGGTAAAACACCGTTGAATATTCAAGCGGTACGACCTATGAAAGATGGGGTAATTGCTGACTTTGAAATGACTGAACGAATGATCCGATATTTTATTGAAAAAGCACACGAAAGAAAATCTTTCGTACGACCTAGAATTATCATTTGTATTCCACATGGTATTACTCAAGTTGAGCGAAAAGCAGTTAAAGAATCAGCAATTAGTGCAGGTGCACGTGAAGTATTTCTAGTAGAAGAACCAATGGCTGCAGCAATTGGTGCAGGAATCCCAGTAAGTGATCCAGATGGATATGTGGTTGTTGATATTGGTGGTGGTACTACTGAAATTGGAGTTACTTCTTTGGGTGGATTGGTTTTAAGTAAATCAATCAAAGTCGCTGGAGATAAGTTTGATAGATCAATCATTGAATATGTAAGACAAAACTATAATCTTTATATTGGTGAAAGAACGGCTGAACAAATCAAATTAGAGATCGGAACATCAGTGAAACTTGATCCAGAATTAAAGATCACTGTAAAAGGACGAGATAGTTCAGGTCTTCTTTCTACTATTGAACTAGGAAGTGAAGGGGTACGAGCAGCGATCAAAGAACCACTAAAAGAGATCGCTACTGCAGTACGAAGTGTGCTAGAAAATATGCCACCAGATTTGGCTGGAGATGTTGTTGATAATGGTATTATTCTAACAGGTGGTGGAGCACTGATTCGAGGACTTGATTCCTATTTAGCAGAGATTGTAAAACTTCCTGTAAGTGTTGCAGATGAACCATTACTTGCTGTTGCTTACGGAACAAGTAAAGTATTGGATGAAGAAACTTTATTAAAACTCATCTCTAATGAATAAAAAATTTATATTTTTTATTCTTGCAACTTTATTACTTATAATTTATGCCTTTGAGATAGATAAATCTGTTCTCAAAGGACTGAATAACATCAATAATTCATTCAAATCTTATTGGGTGGATACCACTCTTTCAATTCAAAATTCTATCGATAAATATTTTGCACAACAAAAAACAATTGAACAGCTCAAAATTGAAAATGCAAAACTAAGCTACTCAAATATCATCCTTCAAAAAGAACTTTATAGTAAAAATACACAAGTTCAAAAAGAGGAAACACTTGATGATGTGTATGTATTATCTTATGTAGAGTTTGATGACTTTAGTACCGTTTGGCTTGATTATTCAACTCCATATAAAGATTTTATGGGTCTCATATTAGACGATAGTGTTGTGGGAATCGCCAAGAGTCAAGATAATAAAACCATTGCCTATCTCAATGGAAATAAAAAATGTAACTATACGGTGTACATAGGAGAAAGTCAATCACCAGGTATCATTCATGCAGTTCCTAATTCACAAAATCTTGTAGCTAAATTTATCCCTTTATGGTCTGAAATCAATGTAGGTGATCAAGTGATCACTAGTGGTATGGATAATATCTTTTTTGAGGGTTTAAAAGTAGGAACTGTTTTAGAAGTAATCAAAAAACCTGAAGCGCTAGAAGCAATCATTCAACCAGCTGTGAATGTATTAAACAAAAAGAAATTCTTTATCTATTTTCCAAAACAAATCAAAGATTAAATTAATCTAAATATTGCTTTATATTGTCAGCCCAAATCTTATATCCATCTCCATTTAAATGTATACTATCATTTGTAAATTTAGAATTCAAATATCCTTCTGGAGATAAAACCATATTCAAATCTAA